>NZ_JAVSCF010000485.1:0-1899 GCF_031932565.1 Streptomyces sp. B1866 | reverse complement strand
CAGACCACCCGTACCACCCGTGATCAGGACGGACCCGTCCGGGTCCAGCGGCGCGGGAACGGTCAGCACGACCTTGCCGACGTTCCGGCCCTCGCGCAGGAACCGGAACGCCTCCCGGCCCTGGCGCACATCCCACGTACGGACCGGCGCGTGTTCGAGGACGCCCTGCTCGAACAGCGAGACGATCTCGCCCAGCATCTCCTGGACCCGGTCGATCCCGGCCGCGTCGAACATGTCGAAGGCCTGGTAGCGCACCCCGGCGTGCTCGGCGGCGACGGCCTGCGGGTCGCGCAGGTCGGTCTTGCCCATCTCGACGAACCGGCCGCCGCGCGGCAGCAGTCCCAGCGACGCGTCGACGAACTCGCCCGCCAGCGCGTTCAGCACCACGTCCACACCGGCACCGCCGGTCGCCTCCGAGAACACCTCCCGGAAGCCCAGGTCACGCGACGACGCGATCCGACCGTCCGGCACCCCGAGCGCCCGTACCGCGTCCCACTTCGGCGCGCTGGCGGTCGCGAACACCTCCGCGCCCAGGTGACGGGCGATCTGCACCGCGGCCATGCCCACACCGCCGGCGGCGGCGTGCACCAGCACCCGCTCGCCCGCCCGCAGACCCGCCAGGTCCACCAGCCCGTAGTACGCGGTCAGGTACACCACCGGGACCGCCGCCGCCTGGGCGAAGGACCAGCCCTCCGGCATCGGGGCCAGCATGCGCCGGTCCGTCACCGCCACGGGGCCGAACGCGCCGCCGAACAGGCCGAACACCCGGTCGCCGGGTGCCAGGCCGGTCACCTCGGAGCCGACCTCCAGCACGACGCCCGCCGCCTCGCTGCCCAGCGGTACGTCGCCGGGGTACATCCCGAGTGCCATCAGCACGTCGCGGAAGTTCAGGCCCGCGGCCCGCACCCCGACCCGCACCTCGCCCGCGCCCAGCGGCCGACCGGCGTCCGAGGGCACGACCGCCAGGTCCTCCAGCGAGCCCTTCCGCCGGATGGCCAGCTGCCACAGGTCACCGGCCGTTCCGGCGCCGGCGCGCGCGAGCCGCGGCGCCAGCACCCGGCTCTCCCGCACCGCCACCTGCGGCTCGTCCAGGTCCAGCAGCGCGCCCCACTCGGGCTCGCCGCTGCCGTCGAGGTCGGCCAGCACGAAGCGGCCCGGGTGCTCCGACTGCGCGGACCGCAGCAGACCCCACACCGACGCCTGCGCCACATGCGGCACCTCGCCGCCCGCGGCGACGGCGCCACGGGTCACCACCACCAGGCGCGCCTCGCCCAGCCACTCGCCGGCCAGCCACCGCCGCACCAGCTTCAACGCGCCCACGGCGGCCACACGCGCGGCCTCGGCCGTGTCACCCGCGGGGACCTCGACCTCGGCCAGCACCGCGTCCGGCGCGGCGGCACCCTCGGCCAGGGCCCGCTCCAGCGCGTCCAGGTCCGCGTACCGCTCACCCGACGCCGCGAGCCCGCCCAGCACCGCCAGCCGCACCGGCCCCGGCGAACCCACCGCCACCGGAGCCCAGTCCAGCTCGAACAGCGAGTCCCGCCTGCCGCGCTGCGCGCTTGCGAGCTGCGCCTGCTCCACCGGGCGGAACACCAGCTTGTCCATGCTCAGCACCGGCTCGCCCTGCTCGCCGACGATGTCGACGCGCAGCGTGGACTCGCCCACCGAGGCGATCCGCACCCGCGCGCGGGTGAGCCCGGTCTGCTCCAGCCGCAGGCCCGACCAGGAGAACGGCAGCACCACCGAGTCCCCGGGCTCCTTCTCCAGCAGCCCGCCGTGCAGCGCGGCGTCGAACAGGCCCGGGTGGATCGCGAATCCGCCGTTGTCAGCGCCGTCGGGCAGCGCGATCTCGACGTAGACCTCGCCCTCGGCGCGCCACGCGGCCCGTACGCCCTGGAA
>NZ_JAVSCF010000483.1:0-1911 GCF_031932565.1 Streptomyces sp. B1866 | reverse complement strand
CGCTGGGCCGCTCGCCGCCGGTGGGCCGCGTCCGGCCGCCGCGCCGCCCGCCGCCGTGCCGGTGGACCTGCCGCAGCCGCGCCGCCTCGGACCGCTCGCCCGGCTCGCCCCCGAGCCCATGAAGGTGGTCCTGAACTGGGGCCGCCGCTACAGCCTGTGGGTGTTCAACTTCGGCCTGGCCTGCTGCGCGATCGAGTTCATCGCGGCGTCGATGGCCCGCCACGACTTCATCCGGCTCGGCGTGATCCCCTTCGCGCCCGGGCCGCGCCAGGCCGACCTGATGATCGTCTCCGGCACGGTCACGGACAAGATGGCGCCCGCGGTCAAGCGGCTGTACGAGCAGATGCCGGAGCCGAAGTACGTCATCTCCTTCGGCGCCTGCTCCAACTGCGGCGGCCCGTACTGGGACTCGTACGCGGTGACCAAGGGCGTCGACCAGATCATCCCGGTCGACGTCTACGTGCCCGGCTGCCCGCCCCGCCCGGAGGCGCTGCTCCAGGGCATCCTCAAGCTCCAGGAGAAGATCGCCCGGGAGTCGCTGGGCGAGCGCTACGCGGACCGCTCCGCGCGCGGCGGCGCGGGCCCCGTGGCGGCTCCGTCCGCCGCCGAGCTGAGCAGCGGCCTGGTCGCGCCGCCCGCGCCCCCGGCGGCGTCCGCGCCGGGCGGGGCTTCCACGGCGGCGGCCCCGGGAGCGGACCCGTCCGGGCCGCGGACGCCCGGCGCGGAGCCGCACGGACCGGGAACTCCCGAGGCGGGAACGTCCGGTGCCGAGGCTCCCGGTGCCGAGGCTCCCGGTACGGGGAAGGACGCGCGATGACCGGACCCACGCCACCGCCCGGCGAGCCCACCGGACGGCGGCCGGACCCCCGCGACCCGACGGCACCGGAACCCGCCGCGACGGACCCGGCGACCGCCCCGGCTCCGGCGNCGCGACGGACCCGGCGACCGCCCCGGCTCCGGCGGGCCAGGACCCGGCGGCCGCCCCGGCTCCGGTCGGCCAGGACCCGGCGGCCGCCCCGGCTCCGGTCGGCCAGGACCCGGCCACCGGCCAGGACGCGGCCGTACGAGCCCCTGCCTCACCAGGCCCGGCCGCACCGGACCACCCGGTTCCAGCAGACCCGGCCGCGGCGGACCCGGTCGCGGCGGACCCGGCGGACGAGCCGGAACCCGCGGCGCAGGCGCCGGTGGGCTGGCTGCCGCGCCCCGCCGCCGAGCTGTTCGGCGAGGGCGCCACGGCCGAGGAGGCGTACGGCCTGCTCACCGTCGACGTGCCCGCCGACTCCTGGATCCGCGCGCTGGAGACCGCCCGCGACGCGCTCGGCTGTACGTACTTCGACTGGCTGAGCGCCGTGGACGAGCCGGGGGAGGGCTTCCGCGTCTCCGCCCACGTCGTCGCGCTGACCCGCCCGAGCCCGTCGCCCGGCGCGACGCCGTCGGCGGCCGGGCCGACGGCCTCGGGCCCCTCCGGCCCGGGTGACATGTACCTGCCCGGCTCCTCTGCCGCGACCGGGGTACGCCGCCTGCTGGTCCGCACGACCGTGCCGCACGACGCCCCCGCCCTGCCCACCGCGACCCCCGTCTACGCGGGCGCGGCCTGGCACGAGCGGGAGACGCACGAGATGTTCGGCGTCGACTTCCCCGGCCACCCGCACCTGGCGCCGCTGCTGCTCCCCGACGGTTTCGAGGGACACCCGCTGCGCAAGGACTTCGTGCTGGCGGCCCGGGTGGCCAAGGCCTGGCCGGGAGCGAAGGAGCCGGGCGAGTCGGACGCCGGACACGGCACGCGGCGGCGCCAGATGCTGCCGCCCGGCGTCCCCGACCCCAACGAGTGGGGCCCGCTCAAGGGCCAGCTCCCCCCCGCCCCCGCCCGCCCGGCCCGCGGCGCCCGCGCGGCGGCGGGCGCGGCGGGCG
>NZ_JAVSCF010000482.1:0-1941 GCF_031932565.1 Streptomyces sp. B1866 | reverse complement strand
TACCCGAGCCGCCGGAACCCGGCCCCGGCCCGGCCCCCGGCAGGCGGCGTCGGCGCGCCAGGCTGCTGGCCGGAGCCGTGGCCGCCCTCGCCGTGGCCGTGCTCGCCCCCGAGGCGTTCGACAAGGCCGTCACCGGGGCCGGGGACCGGGCGGACCCGGCCGGCGGCGCCTCGCCGACGGCCGCCCGCGGCGCCCGCGAACCCCGGTCGGCCGCCCCCGAAACCGGGCCCGCGCCCTTCCACACGGACGTCCTGGCGAACAACTGGGACACCCCCTGCGACCAGTGGTTCCTGCTGGACAAGGCGCCGAGGGACGTGCCCCCGCCCCCGGCCGGGCCGGGCGCCGACGCCTGGGCCGCCGCCCTGGGCGCCGTACCCGCCGGGCACCTGCGGCTCCAGGTGACCGTGCAGGGCACCGAGGACCGGCCGGTGGTGCTGCACGCGCTGTACGTGCACGTGGTCAGCAGCCGGAAGGCCCGGCCCGGCAACGCGTACACCATGGGTGCGGGCTGCGGCGGCGGCCTGACGCCCGGCTCCTTCGCCATCGACCTCGACGCGCCCGGCCCGCGCCCCAGGGCCGTCGCCGGCAGGGCGGAGGACGGGAAGGAGGTCCGGGCGACCGGCTTCCCGTACAAGGCGTCCGCCGAGGACCCCCAGGTCCTCAACATCGACGCCGCCACCGGCGGCCGGGACGTGACCTGGTACCTGTCGCTGGCCTGGAGCAGCGGCAGCCGGCACGGCGTCGCCCGCGTCGACGACCACGGCCGGCCGTTCCGCACCGCGGGCATGCGCGGCGACCCCGCCTACTGGTACGGGGACGCCGGGGACGGCGGCCTCGCGTGGATTCCCTATGGGTGACGCGTGACGCGTGACGGCCCCGGGACACGCGAGGGGCGGGGCACCGCTGCCGGTGCCCCGCCCCTTCCGCACGTCCGAGCCCCGCACGTCGGAGCCCTTACGGTGGTCCGTACCGGTCCGGACGTGAGCGTCCAGACGTACGTCGGACCGCCGTACGGACCCGCGCCGCCCGCGCGGACTCAGTGCTGCGCGCCGCCCGCGTCCGCCAGGCGCTTGATCGACGCCTCGACCTCGGCCTCGGCCTCGGCCCGGCCCACCCAGTTGGCCCCCTCGACGGACTTGCCGGGCTCCAGGTCCTTGTAGACCTCGAAGAAGTGCTGGATCTCCAGCCGGTCGAACTCCGAAACGTGGTGAATATCACGCAGGTGCTCCACGCGCGGATCCGACGCGGGCACGCACAGCAGCTTGTCGTCGCCGCCCGCCTCGTCCGTCATCCGGAACATGCCGATCGCCCGGCACCTGATCAGACAGCCGGGGAAGGTCGGCTCGTCCAGCAGAACCAGCGCGTCCAGCGGGTCGCCGTCCTCGCCGAGCGTGTTCTCGACGAACCCGTAGTCGGCGGGGTAGCTGGTCGAGGTGAAAAGCCGCCGGTCGAGGCGGATACGGCCGGTCTCGTGGTCCACCTCGTACTTGTTTCGCGAACCCTTCGGGATCTCGATCGTGACGTCGAACTCCACGGATGGCCTCCATGCATGATCAAGACATACGTCTGGTGGTTAAGTGTCCCCCACGCAGGTGTGTGGTCGCGAAAGGGGCTGGTCGTACGTGCCTGAGGCCAGATCGTGGCAGGTCAGGTGGTGGCGGGACCGGTGGCGGAACGCCACCCGGGCGCAGCGGCAGACGTGGCGGCTGGTGGCCGTCTCCGCCGTGGCCGGCCTCGCGGTCGCGGCCGGCACGGTGGTGGCCGCCGGGCCGTGGGACTCGGGCCAGCGTAGGGCCGAGCGGGAGCGGGCGGAGGCGGCGGGGTCGGCTGGTGGCGCGGGTCACGGCGGCGGGGCCGGCGGAGCGCCCAGCGCGGCCCCCGTCCTGGCCCCCCTCGGCCTGCCCGGAGGCGCGCCCGGCAGCGCGCCGGACCCGGGCTCCG
>NZ_JAVSCF010000481.1:0-1957 GCF_031932565.1 Streptomyces sp. B1866 | reverse complement strand
CGGCTCGTCGGCGGCGAGCACCGCGTCCCAGTCCGGCTCACCGCCGTCGAGGTCGGCCAGCAGGAACCGGTCCGGGTGCTCGGACTGCGCGCTGCGCACCAGGCCCCACACGGCGGCCTGCGCGATGTCGGGCGCCTGCCCGTCCAGTGCGACGGCGCCGCGGGTGGCGACCACCAGCCGGGTGTCGGTCAGCCACTCGCTCGCCAGCCAGCGCCGCACCAGGAGCAGCGCGTGCGCGGTCGCGGCCTGTGCCGCCTCCGCCGCGCCGCCCTCCGGGGTCTCGACGGCGGCGACGACCGCCGAGGGCGCCGTGGCCCCGTCGGCCAGCGCCTGCTCCAGCGCGTCGAGGTCGGCGTAGTGGCCGTCCGCGCCCGTACCGCTCGTCCCGCTGGCACTCAGGTACACGACCTGGCGCGGCCCGGCGGTGTCCTCGGCGGTGACCGGCGTCCAGTCGACCTGGTACAGCGGGTGCTGCCTGCCGCGCTGGGCGCCTTCGATCCTGGCCTGCTCGACCGGGCGTACGGCGACGGACCTGACCGACACGACCGGCATTCCGGAGTCGTCGACCGCGTCGAGCCGGAGCGAGGAGTCGCCGGTGGCGACGGCGCGGACGCGCAGCCGCGAGACGCCCCGCTGGTCGAGCCGGGCGCCGGACCAGCTGAACGGCATCTTGTGCCGGCTGTCGTCGCGGTCGGTCAGCAGGATGACGCCGCTTTGCAGGGCTGCGTCGAACAGCGCCGGGTGGATGCCGTAGCCCTCGCCGCCCGCGCCGTCGGGCAGGGCCACCTCGGCGTAGGTCTCGTCGCCGTCGCGCCAGGCGGCGCGCACGCCCTGGAAGACCGGGCCGTAGTCGTAGCCGAGGTCGGTCAGGTGGGCGTAGAGCGCGTCGACGGGCAGCGGCTCGGCGTCCTCCGGCGGCCATACGGCGGGCCACGGGGCGGCGGGCTCGGCCGCGGCGGCGAGGACGCCCCGCGCGTGGCAGGTCACGTCCCGCTCGCCGTCCTCGGCGCCGGTCTCCGGGCGCGAGTAGATCGCCACCTCGCGGCGGCCGTCGTCGTCGGCCTGTCCGACGGTGACCTGGAGCTGCCGTACGGCGCCGTCCTCAAGGAGCAGCGGCGCCTCCAGCACCAGCTCGTCCAGTACGGGGCTGGCGGTCCGCCGCCCGGCGGCGAGGGCCAGCTCGACCAGCCCGGTGCCCGGCACCACCATGGTGCCGAGCAGGACGTGCTCGGCGGCCCACGGGTGCGAGTCGGTGGACAGGCGGCCGGTGAACACCCACTCGTCCCGGTCGCCGACGGAGACCGCGGCGGCCAGCATGGGGTGGTCCATCCGGCCGAGTCCGGCGGCGGTGGCGTCGCCGGTCCCGGACGTCGGGGCCAGCCAGTACCGCTCCCGCTGGAACGCGTACGTCGGCAACGCCACCCGACGCGCACCCGTCCCCGCGTAGAACACCGACCAGTCCACCCCGACACCAGCCAGGAACACCCGGCCCAGGAAACCGGCGAAGGTCTCCACCTCCGGCTTACGCGCCCGCAGCGCGGCCGCGAACACCACCTCGGTCTCGTCGGCCAGGTCCTCCAGCGACTGCCGCGCCATCGCCGTCAGCACACCATCCGGACCCAACTCCAAGAAGCGCCGCACGCCCAGACCCTGGAGCGTGCGCACACCGTCGGCGAAACGGACCGCCCGCCGCACATGCCGCACCCAGTACTCCGGATCCGTCAGCTCGGCCGTGACCAGCTCACCGGTCACGTTCGACACGACCGGAATCCGCGGCTGCTCGAACCGCAGACCCTCCGCCACCCGGCGGAAGTCCGCCAGCATCGGCTCCATACGCGGCGAGTGGAACGCGTGCGACACCCGCAACCGCGACGTCTTACGGTCCCCCCACAGCGGCAGCCACTCCTCGACAGCATCCGCATCACCGGAAACCACCACCGCACGCGGCCCGTTCACC
>NZ_JAVSCF010000480.1:0-1959 GCF_031932565.1 Streptomyces sp. B1866 | reverse complement strand
CCGCGGCCGCGGCGCCCGCGCCCGCCTGGCGTCCGCCGCCGCGTGCCTCGTGCTCGGGCTGGGCCTGCTGGGCGGGGCGGCGGTCGGCACCTGGGCCACCGGCGGTGACAGCCCGCCCGACGCCGAGGCGGCCGCCTACGCCCACGCGTGGGCCGCCTGGCACAGCGTGCCCGTCGACGACCTGTTCCCGCCCACGCTGCGCGGCGACGGCGCGGGCCCGGGCGGCGCCGACCGCGTGTGGACCCGCGTCGCGGTCGCGCCGGACAGCAGCTGCGGCGGGGCGTTCGACCCGCTGCTCGCCAAGGCGCTGGCGCCCGTGGGCTGCGGCCGCCTGCTGCGCGCCACGTACGCCGACGCGACCAGCACCAGCGTGACGACCGTCGGGCTGCTGGTGACGCGCGCCGACGCGGACGGCATGCGGGCGCTCGCCCGCCGGTTCGCCGCCGAGCGGCTGGGCGACCGCGCCGACCTGCTGCCCCGCCCGTACCCGGCGCCGGGCACCGCGGCCGCGGGCTTCGGCGACGCACAGCGCGCCAGCTGGCACATCGAGGTCCTGACCGACCTGCCGACCGTCGTCTACGCCGTCACCGGCTTCGCCGACGCCCGCCCCGTGACCGACCCGCGGCCCGCCGCCGAGGCCACCCGGCGCGGGGCCACCTCGGCGCCCGCGCAGGCGGGCCTCGGCCACGCCGCGCGCGGCGTGGCGGACCTGGCGGAGCACGCCTTCCGCCAGGCCGTGGCCCGGACGAGAAAGGCATCCCCATGAGGGTGAGAGCGCCGGCCGCCCGGCCCCCGCGCGTGGCGCGGGCCGCCCGCCGCGCCGTGGTCGCCCTGCTGGCCCCCGTGGTCGCCCTGCTGCCCGCCGCGGTCGCGCTGCCCGGCTCGTCCGCACGCGCGGACGGCATACGGGCGCAGGAGTGGGCCCTGGACGCCATCCACGCGCGTGACGCCTGGCGGACCACCAGGGGCGCGGGCGTGACCGTCGCGGTGCTCGACACGGGTGTGGACGGCGACCACCCCGACCTGCGGGGCCGGGTGCTGCCCGGTACCGACCTGGTCGGCTTCGGGGCGCGGCGCGGCGAGCGGGCGTGGGCCCGGCACGGCACGGCCATGGCCGGGATCATCGCCGGGCGCGGGCACGGCGCGGCGGACGGCGACGGCGTCGTGGGCGTGGCACCCGAGGCCCGCGTCCTGCCGGTGCGGGTGATCCTGGAGGACGCCGACCCGGCGCGCGAGAAGGCCCGCGCCACCCGCGGCGGGGCGCTCGCGGACGGCATCCGCTGGGCGGCCGACCACGGCGCCGACGTGATCAACCTGTCGCTGGGCGACGACAGCGAGTCGGCGCACCCCGAGCCGCGCGAGGACGCCGCCGTGCAGTACGCGCTGCGCAAGGGCGTGGTCGTCGTCGCCTCCGCGGGCAACGGCGGCGGCAAGGGCGACCGCGTCTCCTACCCGGCCGCCTATCCCGGCGTGATCGCCGTGACCGCCGTGGACCGGTACGGCACCCGCGCCGCCTTCTCCACCCGCCGCTGGTACGCCACGCTCAGCGCGCCCGGCATGGACGTGGTCATCGTCGACCCCGACCGCCGCTACTACGAGGGCTGGGGGACCAGCGCGGCCGCCGCCTTCGTCTCCGGCTCGGCCGCGCTCGTGCGCGCCGCCCACCCGGGCCTGAGCCCCCTCCAGGTCAGGCGGCTGCTGGTGGACACCGCCCAGGAGGCCCCGGAGGGAGGGCACAGCGACGAACTCGGCGCGGGCCTGGTGGACCCGGCGGCGGCCATCGCGGCGGGCGCGAAGCTGCGGCCGGACAGCGGGCGGCCCGCCGTCGGCGCGTACCCGCGGCGCTACTTCGGCGCGGGCCCGGCACCGGCCCGCACCGCCCACCGCGACAGCGGTCCGGGCGCGCCGGCACTCGCGGCCGCCTCGCTCGGAGCGGTGCTGCTGGCCGCCGCCGCCCTG
>NZ_JAVSCF010000479.1:0-1978 GCF_031932565.1 Streptomyces sp. B1866 | reverse complement strand
GCGCGCGGCGGCCTGACCCGGCGCGTCGACCGGCGCACATCACGTCCACGCCAGCGTGCGCCACCTCGGCCCACGCGGCCCCGCCGACCGGCCCGCGCCCCGCCCGCGCGCCGGACGCCGACCCGCGCGTACGGCGCGTACGACGCGGTCGGAGGCCCGCCCATAGCAGGTCAGACGGCCATACGGCAGAACGCCCACCCTCGTAGGAGCGAAGTGATCACCCGTAAGGGTTAAACCTGTGCAAGTGACACGGAAGAGCCGCCACGGGCCGCCTACCTTCACCGGATGAGCAGCAGGCCCGAGGACTCGACACATGCCACCGGCGCACACCAGGCGCACCGCCGTGCGCCCCGTGCCGACTCTTCGCGCGCCCCGCGCCCCCCGGGGCCGCAAGCGCGGTACGAGCCGTACCTGGACGGCCTGTTCACGTACTGCCTGTCCGTCCTGGGCCGCCACGACACGGCCACCGAGGTGCTGGGCCAGGCGCTCGCCGTGGCCGAGCGGCAGCGCGCGCGAGGGCGGTGGCGGGGCCGCGAGTGCGCCCTCGCCGAAAGCGAGCTGCGCCGCTGCTGGCTCTACGCCCTGGCCCGCTGGGCGTGTCTGCGCAGGCTCGCCGAGCTGCGCTCCCGCGGAGCGCGGAAGCCGGAGGCCGGCCGCGTCAGCGGGTCGCGGCAGCCGCCGGACGGCCCGTCAGGGCTGCCCGGCGCCGCCGCCGAGCGCCGCCGCCGCGAACTCGCCGCCCTGGACTGGCCCGAGGCGGCGGGCACCGCGCCCGAGCAGCGCGAGGCCCTGGAGCTGGCCGTACGCCACCAGCTGCGGCCGCGCGAGGTCGCGGCCGTCCTGAGGCTGGACGAGGAGGCGGCCGACGCGCTGCTGGCCAGCGCCGCGTGCGAGGTCGAGCGGACCCGCGCCGCGCTCGCCGTGGCCGACCTCGGCCACTGCCCGGTCGTCGCGCGGATCGCCCGCGGCTCCGGCGCGCTGCTGTCCGCGAACCCGCGCCGCGAGCTGGTGCGGCACGTCGACGAGTGCGGCGCGTGCCGCCGCGTGGCGGAGCGGGCCACGGCGGGCGGCCCGTGGCCGGGCACGGCGGCCGCGCCCGCGGCACTGCCCGTGCTGGAAGCGCCCAGGACCGCCGTGCACGCCGCGATGACGCGTGCCTCGCGCGCCCGCCCCGCGCGGGCGGCCGCCGAACCGCGCTTCGACCGGTCCGGCTTCCCGCTGCCCCCCCAGGACCGCGCCGCGCGCCGCTACCGCGTGCGCAGCCTCGCGGTCACCGCCGCGGTGGTCGCCGCGGTCGTGGTCGCCCCGGTGGTGGCCATGTGGACCGCCTTCCGGGACGACGCGCGCCACCACCAGACCACCGACTCGGCGGCCGCCGCCGGCGGCTCGCGCGCGGGCGGCGGCCCGGTCACCGGGTCCCCGTACGCGACGGCGGGCGGCACCTGGCGCGGCTCCGGCCCGCGCCCCACGGCGGTCCGGCCCGCGGACCGCTCGCCCGGCGCGTCCGCCGACGCGCGCGACGCCGACGGCAAGGGCGGGACTCCCGACAGGCCGCCGACCGTGCGGCTGCGCTCGAACGGCGCGCGGGTCAGCAGCGGCCACCCGGCCGCCGACCCGGGGTGGCTGGCGGTCGAGACCCGCACGAGCGGCGGCGCCACGACCGTCACGCTGACCGCCTCCGGGGGCGGCCCGGTGCGCTGGACGGCGCTCGCCGGCGCGCCCTGGCTGCGGCTGAGCCGTACGTCCGGGACGCTGCGGGCCGGCGAGTCCGCGACGGTCACGGTGACCGTGAACCGCGACCGCGAGCCGCCCGGCCGCTGGGTCGCGCGGGTCTCCATCGAGCCGGGCGGGACGATGATCATGCTCGGCGGGTACGGCGCGCTGCCCGTCCCGACCCCCCAGCCCACCGGCCAGGACACGGCCCCGTCGCCCGCCCCCGCGGACTGACCGCCGCCGCCTTGGCCCGCGCCGCCTTGGC
>NZ_JAVSCF010000478.1:0-1991 GCF_031932565.1 Streptomyces sp. B1866 | reverse complement strand
CTCCAACACCGCACGCGACGCCACCAGCGACCAGCCCAGGTCCGACGCGGACAGCCCCGTACGAGCCTCCGTGAACGCGGCCAGCCTCTGACCCTGCGCCCGCAGCGCCGCCTCCGACCTGCCCGAGACGATCCAGGGCACCAGGCCGCTGCCGACCGCGAGGCGCGTGTCGCCGCTCTGGTCGGCGGCGGGCGGGCTCGCGGGCTCGGGCACCGCGTCGGCGGGCGCCTCTTCGAGGATCAGGTGCGCGTTCGTACCGCTGATGCCGAACGAGGACACGCCGGCGCGGCGCGGGCGGCCGTCCGGGGCCCACTCCACCGGCTCGGTCAGCAGCTCCACCGCGCCCGAGGACCAGTCGATGTGCGGTGACGGCTCGTTCACGTGCAGGGTGCTGGGCAGCACCCCGTGCCGCAGCGCCATCACCATCTTGATCACGCCGGCCGCGCCCGCCGCGGCCTGGGTGTGCCCGATGTTGGACTTCACCGAGCCCAGCCGCAGCGGCCTGTCCTCCGGCCGCCCCTGACCGTAGGTGGCCAGCAGGGCCTGGGCCTCGATCGGGTCGCCCAGGGTCGTGCCCGTACCGTGCGCCTCGACCACGTCCACCTCGGACGGCGACAGGCCCGCGTTGGCCAGCGCGGCGCGGATGACGCGCTGCTGGGACGGGCCGTGCGGCGCGGTGAGGCCGTTGCTGGCGCCGTCCTGGTTGGTGGCGCTGCCGCGGATCACCGCAAGCACCTGGTGCCCGTTGCGCCGCGCGTCCGAAAGACGCTCGACCAGCAGCACGCCCACGCCCTCGGCCCAGCCGGTGCCGTCGGCCGCCGCGGAGAACGCCTTGCAGCGGCCGTCCGGCGAGAGCGCGCCCTGGCGGCTCAGCTCTACGAACATGCCGGGCGTCGGCATGATCGTCACGCCGCCCGCCAGCGCCATCGAGCACTCGCCCGCGCGCAGCGACCGGACCGCCCAGTGCAGCGCCACCAGCGACGAGGAGCAGGCCGTGTCGACGGTGACGGCGGGGCCCTCCAGGCCGAGGGTGTACGCCACTCGGCCGGAGGCGACGCTGATCGTGCCGCCGGTCAGCCGGTGCCCGTCGACACCTTCCGCGCCCTCCTGGAGCTGCGGGCCGTACTCCTGGAACATCGCGCCGAAGAACACGCCGGTCTGGCTGCCCTTCAGCCCCGTCGGGTCCAGCCCCGCCCGCTCGATCGCCTCCCAGGAGGTCTCCAGCAGCAGGCGCTGCTGCGGGTCCATCGCCAGCGCCTCGCGCGGCGAGATCCCGAAGAAGCCCGGGTCGAACTCGACGGCGTCGTGCAGGAAGCCGCCGTGCCGCACGTAGCTGGTGCCGCGCCGCTCCAGCTGCGGGTCGTACAGGTTCTCCAGGTCCCAGCCGCGGTTCACCGGGAAGTCCCCGATGACGTCCCGCTCGGCGGCCACCAGGTCCCACAGGTCCTCGGGCGACGCCACGCCGCCCGGGAAGCGGCAGGCCATGGCCACGATGGCGACCGGCTCGTCGTCGGCCGCCGTACGCGCGAAGGACTCGGACGCGTCGGACCGCAGGCCGAAGAGCGTGTCGCGCAGGTGCCGGGCCAGGACGGCCGGAGTCGGGTACTCGAACAGGAGGGTGGCGGGCAGCGGCAGCTCGGTCTCGGTGCTCAGCGCGTCGCGCAGCTGGACCGACAGGTGCGAGTCGAAGCCCAGGTCCTTGAACGTCCGCTCGGCGTCCACGGCGTCCGGCGAGGCGTGCCCCAGCGCGGCGGCGGCGTGGGCGAGCACGAGGCGGCGCAGGGCCTCCTCCTGCTCGCCCGGGCCCAGCGGGGCCAGCTCGCCGCGCAGCGCGGCGGAACCGAGGCCCTGGTCGGCGGCGTCGG
Source organism: Streptomyces sp. B1866 (assembly GCF_031932565.1). Lineage (NCBI taxonomy): Bacteria > Bacillati > Actinomycetota > Actinomycetes > Kitasatosporales > Streptomycetaceae > Streptomyces > Streptomyces sp. B1866. The sequence goes on along the minus strand of NZ_JAVSCF010000478.1, from coordinate 126 downwards.
GCAGGTCGGCGGTGTCCGGTCCGTCGGCCACGGCAGGCTGGAGCGCGCGGCGGACGGGGGCGGTACGGGCGGTGACGGTGTCGAGCCAGTGGCGCCGACGCTGGAAGGCGTAGGTGGGCAGGTCCA
>NZ_JAVSCF010000477.1:0-2007 GCF_031932565.1 Streptomyces sp. B1866 | reverse complement strand
GGGCGGCCAGCCGCCGGGCGAGCGCGCGGGTGCGGGCCTCGGCGCCGGCGTGCACGCCGCGGGCCTCCTCGCGCCGGCCGGCGGCCTCGGTGACCCGCGCCAGCAGGTCCAGGGAGCCGGCGGTGAAGTCGCGCTCGGCGGTCAGCTCGGCGCGCCGGCCGAGCTTGTGGGCGAAGCCGTGGACGAGGTCGGCGAGCCCGTCGGTGTCGCGCGTGTCGGTGACGGCGCGCAGCAGCAGGTCGGTGAAGTCGGAGTCGTGCCGGACCGCGAACAGCCCGGCGGCCTCGCCCTCGTCCGCGTTCATCTCCCGCTGGTAGCGGAACAGTTCGGGGTCGAGTCCGAGGTCGCCCAGGTGCTCGTTCCAGCGCTCGTGGACCTCCTCCCAGGCCACCTCCAGGTGCGGGTACGCCTTGCCGGCCTCGGTGAGGGCGTCGCGGAAGCCCTTCATCGTGCGGCGCCGGCCGCGGGCGGTGGAGGTGCCCTCGGCGGCGGGCCGCACGGCCGCGGACTCGGCGACCGGCAGCGACTCCAGGCTCAGCCCGGGGCCGGGCCGGAAGGAGTACCACGCCTCGGCGAACTTTCGCGGGTCGCTGGAGACCTGGCGGCCGCGCCACTCGCTGACCTTGCCGACGACGAGGGTCTCGCCGGTGACGGTGTGCTGCCACTCCAGGGCGACGTGCCCGCAGTCGTCGGCGAGCAGGAACTTCCGCAGCACGCCGGAGCTGGCGCCGCCGAGGGTGTTGCGGTGACCGGGCAGCATCACCGAGAAGATCAGCTTGAGCAGGACGGACTTCCCCCCGCCGTTCTCCAGGAAGAGCACGGCCGCGGGCGCGGGGCGGCGCGGCGGCCCGACGGGCTCGTCCGCGAAGAACTCGCCCTGCGCCGGAGCGGGATTCGCCACCGGCTCGCCCACCCCGCGCAGGTCCAGCACGGTGTCGGCGTAGCGCGCACCGGCGGGCCCGATGGAGTACAGGCGGATCCGGGACAGTTCGTACATGGCGGCTCTCGTGGTCGTGACGCGTGGTCGGGGCGGGGTGCCTGACGTCGGGAGACGTCAGGAGGAGTGGAAGGGCAGGCCGGCGTCGTCGGCCAGGTCGAGGTCGTCGGTGTCGTCGGGGGGCAGCAGGGTCGCACCGCCGTCGCCGACGGGCACGACGCCCAGCTCCAGCAGCTCGCTCATGGCGGCGCCGCCGGCCATGTCGCGGACCTGGAGCTGGTAGCGGGCGGTCGTGCGGTACGCGCCGCCCGCGTCGTCGCCGGTGCGCTGGAGGAAGCCGGACTCGGTCAGGAAGGCGACGGCCTTGCCCACGATGCCGGTGGTGGAGCCCGCCAGCCGCCGCGCGTCCTTGGTGGCGCCGGTGGCGCTGCGGCGCGCGTACACCCGCCAGGCGGCCTCCAGGCCGGGCGCGCCACTGGCCGGGTCGGTGTTCTCCCCGCGCTCGGCGGCGCGCTCCTCCAGGCGGCGGCAGGCCTGCCGTACGAAGGCGTCGACGCCGTTGACCGTGATACGGCCGATGTAGCCGTCGTCGGCGAGGTCCTGGGGGCGGGGGAAGGCCATGGCGGCGACGGCCAGGTGGGCGAGGCCGTGCAGGAACCGGTCGGCCGCGTCGGTGGCGGCCCGGCGGGCGTAGTCGCCCATACGGACGGCGAAGACGGAGTCCTCGGCGGCGGCCACGGCCATCCCGGCCCGGGTGGAGACCTCCAGCACCACCAGGCCGAGACCGGTGGCGACGGCGCCGGTCAGGCGCGCGAAGGCGGGGTCCTCGCGGTGGCGGCGCAGCAGGTCCGCGTACGCGGCGTCGCGGGCGGGCAGCAGCCGGGGCTGGAGCCCGAAGGCGACCAGGCGCGCGGCGTCGGCCGCGTCGGCGGGGGTGACGGGCGCGGCCGGGCCGCCGTCGCCCGGTCCTTCCGGGGCGGCCGGCAGGTCCGGCCGCGGCGGGCGGGCGGTGTCGTGGTCGGTCACGGGCGGGGCTCCTGGCGGGCGGCGGTCCTGGGGGCGGCGGTCGG
>NZ_JAVSCF010000476.1:0-2048 GCF_031932565.1 Streptomyces sp. B1866 | reverse complement strand
GGGCCGGGGCGCGGGGCCGGGGCGGGCGGTGCTCAGGACGCGGCGCGCGCCCGCCGCTCGGCGCTCGCCAGGTGGGCCGTCGCGCACGCGCGGGCGGCCTCCGCGTCCCGGTCCCGCAGCGCGCCCAGGATCTGCCGGTGCTCGCCCAGGACGCGGCCGACCCTGTCCGGCCGCGCCAGGCCCCGCCAGGCGCGGGTCCGGGTGGCCGGTCCTGACAGGCCCTCCAGGAGGGCGCACAGCACGGAGTTGCCCGACGCCTGCGCGATGCCGCGGTGGAAGCGGAGGTCGCTCGCGGCCAGGTCGGCCGCGGACGGGTCGGGCCCCAGCCCGTCCAGCAGCGCGGCCAGCGCGTCCAGTTCGGCGTCGGTGATGCGCGTGCAGGCCAGCGCCGCCGCCGCGGGCTCCAGGATGCGCCGCACGGCCAGGAACTCCCCGGCGCGCTCGCCGCGGTGCAGGTCGGCGGCGAAGCGCACCGCCTCCAGCAGGCCCCCCGGCTCCAGGCTGGTGACGTACGTGCCGTCGCCCTGCCGCACGTCCAGCACGCGGGCCAGCGCCAGGGCGCGCACGGCCTCCCGCAGCGAGTTGCGGGACAGGCCCAGCTCGGCGGCGAGCCGGGCCTCCCTGGGCAGCCGGTCGCCCGGTCCCAGCACCCCGGAGACGATCATGTCCTTGATCTTCTGGATCGCCTCGTCGGTGACCGCCACGCTGACCTCCCGACGCCAGACATCCGATGTCTGGGGTCCATTATGTCCCGTGGGCCCGCGGCGGCCCGGGGCGCGGGCCGGGGCGCGGGAGCCGGGCGGGGCCGCGTGGCACCGCCGCGGAGCGCGGCCGGCGGGTCACGCGGCGGGCTCCCACAGGGTGGTGGGCGCCTCGCGGCGTACGACGGGGGCGATCTCCTCGGCGAACCGCTGGAGCGTCTCGCGCTGCTCGGCCCGGCCGAGCCCGAAGGCGTCCGCGCTGACCGACAGCAGGTCGTTCCCGTACAGCTCGTGGTAGGTGAGGATCTTGTCGATGATCCGCTGCGGGCTGCCGATGAGCTGCGGCCCGTTGTCGATCGCGTCCTCGATCGTCTGGTACGGCGTGTTGTACCCGGGCTTGCCGGCCAGGTGCGGCCGGTAGGTCTGCCGCACGCGCGCCTCGTACAGGTCCTTGTAGCGCTCGACCGCCTGCTCGGTGGTGTCGGCGATGAGCAGCCCGCCCGACCCGGCGGCCACCCGCGCGAGCGCCGGATCGTGCCCGTACGCCTCGAACCGCTCCCGGTAGTGGCGGATCAGCTTCGCGTAGGCCTCGCGCGGCTGGACGGCGTTGGCGGTGAACAACGGGTCGCCGTGCCTGGCCGCCAGCTCCGTGGAGCGCAGGCTGGTGGCCGAGCCGTGCCACACGCGCGGCGGGCCGTCGTAGGGGCGGGGCAGGGTCGTCACGTCCTTCAGCGGCGGCCGGAACTCGCCCTCCCAGGTGACGCCCTCCTCCCGCCACAGCCGCCGCAGCAGCTCGTACTTCTCCGCCTGGAGGTCCCACTGCCGGTCCTCGTCCAGGCCGAAGAGGCTGAAGTGCCCGGCTTCGGCGCCCTTGCCGATCACCAGGTCCAGGCGGCCGCGCGAGATCTGGTCCAGCGTCGCGTAGTCCTCCGCGACCCGCACCGGGTCCAGGATGGCGACCACCGTCACGCCGGTCAGCAGCCGGATCCGGGAGGTGACGGCGGCCACCGCGCCCAGCACCACCGTGGGACTGGACGACAGGAAGGGCCCGGCGTGCCGCTCGCCGACGGCGTACGCGTCGAAGCCCAGCCGCTCGGCCTCGGCGGCGGTCTCGACCACCTCCTGGAACCGGTCGGCGGGCGTGCCGAGTTCGCCCGTCAGCGGGTGCGGGGAGTGGCTGATCAGGGTCAGTACGGAGAACTTCACAGGGGCGTCCTTTCCGCTTCGCCTGGCCCCGGGCGGGTGCCGGGCGTGCCGTCGTCGGGGGCGGCGGGCCGCGGGCCGCGCCGCCGGAACTCCGCCGCCGCGCCGCCGTCCGGCGCGTCCGGGGGCGCCGGCGCTCCGGGC
>NZ_JAVSCF010000475.1:0-2081 GCF_031932565.1 Streptomyces sp. B1866 | reverse complement strand
CGGGCCGGCCGCGCCCACCGGTTCCGGCCGGGACTACCTGCGCGGCCGCCAGCAGCAGCGCCGCTCCCGGGACGAGGCGTGGCGGGCGGCCCGGGACGCGGTGCGCCGCGTGGACGCCGCCGCGCGCGCGATCGCCGCCGACCGGGTCCGGCACCGCCCGCAGCAGGGCGAGCTGGCCACCGGCCCGGGCCAGAACGTGGCCAACGACGCCTACCTCGTGCCGCGCGGGCAGGCCGAGGAGTTCCGCGCCCGGGTCGCGGGCGCGGCCGAGGGGGTGGACGGCATCCGGGTGGAGGTGACCGGCCCGTGGGCCCCGTACTCCTTCACCGCCGCGGACGAGGCGCCGACGGAGGCGGACGCGCCGTGACCGGCACCCCGGGGCACGCCCTGGAACCGGACGACCGCTCGGTCCGGCTCGCGAGCGAACTCGCCGAGGAGGAGTCGCCGCTCGCGGGCCGGCCGATCGCGCTGATCGACCTGCTCGACCGGCTGCTGAAGGGCGGCGCGGTGCTGACCGGCGAGCTGACGCTGTCCATCGCGGACGTGGACCTGGTACGGATCTCGCTGCGCGCCCTGATCATGTCCGTACGCACGCAGGACCGACCCGACGCGGCCTCCGCGGAGCCGCACGGGCCGCAGGCCGGGCCCTACGAGCCGGACGCGGAGCCGTACGAGCCGGAGGCCGGGCCGTACGGGGCCGGGGAGCCGTACGAGCCGGACGCCGGGCCGTACGAGCCGGACGAGCCGTACGAGCCGGACCGGCCGGGAGGTGGGACATGGCCGTGAACCGGGAGCCCCGGCGCGGCGGCCACCCCGCCATCCACGACCTGGACGAGGTCACCCGGGCCGCGGCGGACGCCTTCCGCCTCCTCCCGGCGGGCCCCGACGACCTGCCGTCCGAGGAGGAGCGGGCCCAGCGGATCGCCCGGCGCCTGCACACCGACCCGGACACGGTCGAGCGGGACCTGGTCAAGCTGGTGCTGACCCTCGTGGAGCTGCTGCGGCAGCTGATGGAGCGGCAGGCGCTGCACCGCGTCGAGCAGGGGGACCTCAGCGAGGAGCAGGAGGAGCGCATCGGGATGACCCTCATGCTGCTCCACGAGCGGATGACCGACCTGTGCGCGCGCTACGACCTGGACATGGAGGACCTGAACCTGGACCTGGGCCCGCTGGGCACGCTGCTGCCTCCGGCGGAGTGAGTCCTGGGAGTGCTCCCTCGGAGTGCTCGCAGTGAACCCTCGCAGTGAACCCTCGGAGCGAACCGGAGACCGCGGGCACCCTCTCGGCGGAGACCGCCGGGCCGCCTCCTCACTCGCCGCGCGCGGCCGCCTCCAGCGCCTCGATGTCGAGCTTCCTCATGCCGAGCATGGCCTGCATGACCCGGGCGGCCAGGGCCCGGTCCGGCGTGTCCATCAGCTCGTGCAGCACCGTGGGGATGATCTGCCACGACAGGCCGTACCGGTCCTTCAGCCAGCCGCACTGGTCCTCCTGGCCGCCCTCGCCGAGCCGGGCCCACAGCTCGTCCACCTCCTCCTGGGTCTCGCAGTTCACGTAGAGCGAGATGGCCTCGGTGAACTGGAAGTGCGGTCCGCCGTTCAGCGCCAGGAACCGCTGCCCGGCCAGCTCGAAGGTGACGGTCATGACCGACCCCGGCTCCCCCGGCCCGGCGTCGGTGTACCGCTGCACGTCCACGATGCGGGAGTCGTCGAAGACGGACGTGTAGTGCTCCGCCGCCTCCTCGGCCTGGTCGTCGAACCACAGGAAGGTGACGATCTTCTGCGTGGCGGTCATGGCGGTCTCCTTCGGTGCCGTCGGACAGGCTGCACAGGGGTGGACGACCGGGTCACCGCGAACTCATCGGTCCACGNGCCGTCGGACAGGCTGCACAGGGGTGGACGACCGGGTCACCGCGAACTCATCGGTCCACGCCGAATCCGCCGTGCGGAAATGCGCCGGCCGTACGCTCCGGCGCGCGGCGAAGACGGCTCGCATGTCGCAGCGGGGGAACCCGGTCACGGCCCACGGGGGGCGTGCGGCGCCGCGGCCGGCGGCCTGCGGCCCGCACCGCCCGCGCCGCGCGC
>NZ_JAVSCF010000474.1:0-2104 GCF_031932565.1 Streptomyces sp. B1866 | reverse complement strand
GCGTCGCCGCCCACCGGGAGCTGCGGCGGCGGGCCGCCGAGCCCGGCTCGCCGCGCGCCGCGCGGCGGCGGCGCGCCCTCGGCAAGCTGACCGCGCGCGAGCGGGTGGAACTGCTGCTCGACGACGGCTCGTTCCTGGAGACCGACCCGCTGGCCAGGCGCCGGGCCACCGCTGCCGGCGCGGCCGACGGCGGCCGCCCGCTGGGCGACGGCGTGATCACCGGCACGGGCACCGTGGACGGGCGGCAGGTGTGCGTCTACGCGCAGGACGCGACGGCCGCGCACGGCAGCGTCGGCGAGGTGTTCGGCGTCAAGGTGGGCAAGCTGCTGGACCTGGCGCTGCGCGTCGGCTGCCCGGTCGTCGGCATGATCGACTCCAGCGGCGCCCGCCTGGAGGAGGGGGTGCCGGCGCTGTCCGCGTACGGCCGGGTGGCCACGCGCGTGGTCAACGCCTCGGGGATGATCCCGCAGATCTCGGTCGTCATGGGCGTGTGCGCGGGCGGCGCCGTGTACACGCCGGCCGCCACGGACTTCGTGGTCATGGTGGACCGCACGTCGCACATGTTCGTCACCGGGCCCGACGTGATCCGGTCGGCGACCGGCGAGTCGGTGGGCCTGGAGGCGCTGGGCGGCGCCGGGGTGCACGCCACCCGGACCGGCAGCGCCCACTACGCCGCCGACGACGAGGAGGACGCCGTCGCCTTCGTCCGCGACCTGCTGTCCTTCCTGCCCGACAACAACCTCACCGAGCCGCCGTCCCTCCCGGCGGACGGCCGCCTGACGGTCACCGCGCGGGACGCCGAGCTGGACGCGGTCGTCCCGGACGCCGACGGGCGGCCGTACGACATGCGGGAGGTGCTGGCACGGGTGGTGGACGACGGGGAGGTGCTGGAAGTGCACCAGGAGTTCGCGCGCAACGTGCTGTGCGGCTTCGCCCGGGTCGACGGCCGGGTGGTCGGGGTGGTCGCCAGCCAACCGCTGCACCTGGCCGGCGCGCTGGACGCGGACGCCTCCGAGAAGGCCGCCCGGTTCGTGCGCTTCCTGGACGCCTTCGGGCTGCCGATCGTCACGTTCGTGGACGTGCCGGGCTTCCTGCCGGGCACGGCGCAGGAGCACGGCGGCATCATCCGGCGCGGCGCCAAGCTGGGGTTCGCCTACATCGAGGCGACGGTGCCGAAGGTCACCGTGATCACCCGCAGGGCGTTCGGCGGCGGGTACGCGGTGATGGCGTCCCGGGACCTGGGCGCCGACCTGTGCTTCGCCTGGCCCACCGCGCAGATCGGGGTCATGGGCGCGCGCGGCGGCGTGGACCTGCTGCACCACCGGGAGCTGGCCGCCGCCGAGGACGCCGACGCCCTGCGGCGGTCGCTCGCGGACGCGTACGAGCAGCGGCTCACCAGCCCGTACGCGGCGGCCGAGCGGGGCGTGCTGGACGACGTGATCGCACCGGCCGAGACCCGGGTGACGCTGGTCAAGGCGCTGCGCGCGCTGCGGAACAAGCGGGTCGCGCCGCTGCCGAAGAAGCACGGGAACATCCCGCTGTGAAGGCCCGGCCGCCCGCCCGGGGGCCGGCCTCGGTAGGGGCGGGGCCGGGGCCTCGGGCGGGTGGGGTCGGGGCCGGGGCCGCGCCGTGGGCGGGACCGGCGTCCGGGCGGCCGCCGCGTCCTGGGCGGCCGGGACCCGGGTGGCCGCCGTATGGACGGCCGTCAGGGGCGGACCGTCCGGCCGTTCACCGGCCCGGCCCCCAGCCGCCGCGCCACCGTCCCGGGCTGTCACGGGACCGTCCTGAGCCGACAGGCCACCGTCCTGGGCTCTCAGGCCACCGTCCTGGGACCGCGACGCGCCTCCGTCCTGGGCTGTCGCAAACCGTCCCGGGCCGACAGGCGACCGTCCCGGGCCGTCATCCCGGACGGCGCCGGGCCGGAGCGGCCACCGCCTCGGTGAGCCGCCGGCAGCCGTCGGACGTGTGGCCGTCCGCCGAACGGCCGTCCGCCGAACCGCCGCCTGCCGGGCGGCCGCCGCCCGGTGCGGCCGCCGTCCCGGACGGCGCGCGGACGCGCTCGGCGGCAGGGACTCGCTCGGCGGCGCGGGCGCGCGCCTGCCCG
>NZ_JAVSCF010000473.1:0-2112 GCF_031932565.1 Streptomyces sp. B1866 | reverse complement strand
GGGCGGCCCGGGGCGGGGGCGCGGGCCGGGCGGCGGCGGCCGGGCGGCGGGGCGGCTCGCCGGGAACCGCGCGGCGGGCTGCGGTGTATAAGAGTCAGGTGCGGCGGGCGGGAAGCCCGTTGCTCCCGCTTTCGGGCGCCCGTCCTGCGAGGAGAGGAACCGACCGTGCGACGTCCAGGTGTGACCGCCGCGCTCGCCGCCGCCGCGCTGCTGCTGGCGGCGGGCTGCTCGTCGGACGGCGACGGTCCCCGCTTCGGGCAGCGCACCACCGGCCCCTCGCGCTCCGCGTCCGGCGAGCGCTCCAGCGCGCCGGGCTCCGCCTCGCCCAGTTCCACGGCGCCGCCCGCCAAGGGATCGGCGAAGGTGGTCCGTACGGTCGCGACGGGGCTCGACTCGCCCTGGGGTCTGGCCGCGCTGCCCGGCGGCGACGTGCTGGTGTCCTCCCGGGACACCGGGAAGATCGTCAGGATCGCGGCGGACAGCGGCCGCAAGACGGAACTGGGCTCGGTGCCGGGCGTGTCCCCCGGCGGCGAGGGCGGACTGCTCGGGATCGCCGTGTCGCCGGACTTCGGCGCCGACCACCTGGTGTACGCGTACTTCACCACCGACTCCGACAACCGCGTCGCCCGCATGCTGTACGACGAGCAGCGCGCGCCGGGCGACCAGCTGGGCGCGCCCGACACGGTCTTCAAGGGCATCCCCAAGGGCACCCTGCACAACGGCGGGCGGATCGCCTTCGGCCCGGACCGGATGCTGTACGCGGGCACCGGCGAGACGGGCGACCGCGCGCTCGCCCAGGACCAGGAGTCGCTGGGCGGCAAGATCCTGCGCATGACCCCCGACGGCGAGCCGGGGGTCGGCAACCCGTCCCCGGACTCCGTGGTCTACACCGTCGGCCACCGCAACGTGCAGGGCCTGGCCTGGGACGACGACAAGCGGCTGTGGGCGAGCGAGTTCGGCCAGGACACCTGGGACGAGCTGAACCTCATCCAGCCCGGCCGGAACTACGGCTGGCCCGACGCCGAGGGCAAGGCGGGCGAGGACGGCATGGTGGACCCGGTCGAGCAGTGGAAGCCCGCCGACGCCTCGCCGAGCGGTATCGCCTACGCCGAGGGTTCGATCTGGCTGGCGGGCCTGCGCGGCGAGCGGCTGTGGCGCGTGCCGCTGGACGGCACACGGCCGGTGGCGAAGCCGCAGTCCTTCTTCGGCGGGAAGGACGGGGAATCGGCCGGGGAGTACGGGCGGCTGCGGTCGGTGGTGGCCACGGACGACGGCGGGCTGTGGCTGACCACCAGCAACACCGACGGGCGCGGCAAGCCGAGCCGCCGGGACGACCTCCTGCTGCGCGTGGAGATCTCCTGAGCCGACAGCCGTCCGCCGGGTCCTGAGCCCCGGCGCGGGTGCGCGGACGGGGACTGTGGCGACCGCGCGGGGTGCGCGGACGGGGCGAGGCGGGCGTCCAGAGGCCTTCCCGGCCCGCTGCCGAGGCGCCCCTTTCGCGCCGCGGCCGGGCCGGTCTTCACGTCCCGTACGACCGGGGCTCCCGCACGGGGGCCCGGCTTACACTGGCGGCAGCCGCACGCCCATGGGGGTCGCCGTGTTCAACATCCTTGAGGAGCTGTTCGCTCCGGGACGCAAACACACCGAGGAAGAGCGCAACCGGCTGGAACTGACCGTGGACGACGTGGGCGACGGCGACCCGGGCCGCGGGCCCGTGGACCTCGACTCCGGCCACGTCGTCATACGTCCCCGCCGGGGCTGAGCAGGCCCCGCGAGGGCCGAGCCGCCAGCCGGGGGCGGGTGCGGCCGGGTGGTCAGCCCAGGGCGGGCTCCCCGGTCAGGTCGTCCACCAGGCGGAGCCGGTGGGCCAGGGCCGCCGCCTCGCCGCGGCCCGACACCTCCAGCTTGGCCAGGATGTTGGAGACGTGCACGCTCGCCGTCTTCGGCGAGATGAACAGCTCCCCGGCTATCTGCCGGTTGCTGAGCCCCGCGGCCACCAGGCGCAGCACGTCGCGCTCCCGGGGCGTGAGCCCCAGCGCGGCCGCCGGGTCCTCGGCCGTCGCGGCCGGGCCCCGCGCGGCGGGCGCGGTCACGCGGCCCGGCTCGGACGGC
>NZ_JAVSCF010000472.1:0-2112 GCF_031932565.1 Streptomyces sp. B1866 | reverse complement strand
GTCCGCGCAGCCGCCGGGCCCGCCCGCGGAGCCGGGGCCGTCGGCCCCGGCCGCCGGCGCGGGCGTCCCGGCGCGGCCGCGCCGGAAGGCGGACTTCAGGCGGAGGCCGGCCGTCGCCAGCAGCGCCACGGCGGACACCGCCAGCGTGACCGCGGTGCCGGGGCCGTGGACGACCGCTCGGGACACGGCATCGGCGACCGCCACGGCCGTGAACAGGGCGGCCAGCTCGACCAGCTCGCGCCGCCCGGGGCGGCGCTCGGAGTGGTGTACAGGGGTCGCTCGCATCATGAAGACAACACTTCCTGAAGGGTGTTGCCTGATCACGAACGCCTTGTGACCGGTGGGTTAAGGGTGGTTCTGGCCCTCAACAACCGACTTTGTCTGAAAAATGACAGCGAAAAGCGGCCGCTGTGTCATTCCCGGACCAGCCGCAAGAGTACCCTGCCGCAGCGGCGCGCGTACGCCCGCTGGAACGCCGGGACCAGCGGACCGGCGGCGCGGGTGTACCAGGCGGCCGGGCGGCTGAACGCCGTGACCGTGAGGACCACGCTCGCGTCCTGCTCCAGGCTGACCGCAAACGCCTCCTCGCCGGCCTGCGGATGGCCGCGAAGCGTTCCGTACCCGAAGCCGGCCCGTCGCTCTTCGGCCATGGTCCATACCACCGCGCAGGGCGCGCGCAGCCGCAGCCGCCCGGCGCCCAGGCCCACCACCACCCGCAGGCCGGGCACGGCGACCGGGCCCGCGGTCTCGATCGTCACGCCGACGGCCCGGTGCATCCGCCAGTCCATGACGGCCGCGCGGGCCGCCGCGAACGCGCCGGGGCCGTACCCGACCAGGGTGCGGACCCGGAGGTGGCGGTAGCCGGGAGGCAGCGGACCCGCGCGTGTGGCGCCCGCCTCCCGGTAGGTGAGGCCGGGCGGGGCCGCGGGGGCGGGGCCGGCGGGCGTCATGGCGGCCACCCTGGGCGCCGTGGGCGCCGGGGCGCGGCCGCGCCGCCTCCCTGCCGGTACGCGCGTCCCGCCGCCGGGCGCACGGAGGCGCGGCGTGCCGTCCCCGCCGCTGCGTGCGTTTCCGGCCATACGACATGTACGGCCGAAGATCGATCATATGGGAGGTGAAGGGGCACTCCCATTGGTCTTGACCAAGGAATCGGGGCCCCCTAGGGTCGCACCGGCGTTAGCGCAACAACCTTTCATAAACAATCACGCGAAGAGAAGCGCACGACAAGCGCACGACAGAGGCCCGCGCCCCGGCCGCGGGCACCGGCCGTCACCGGAGGACAGGGTGGGGACCACGCAGCTCGCATCGGTGCCGGAGCCGAAGTACTGGCACCTGAGGACCGTGCTTCAGGACGCGCTCGACTCGGAGTTCGCGGTGGGGGAGGTCCTGCCGAACGAGCGGGAGCTCGCGGCGCGCTTCGGCGTGGCCCGCGCCACCCTCCGGCAGGCCCTGGAGCAGCTCGAACTCGAAGGCAGGCTGCGACGCCGCCGCGGCGTGGGCACCACGGTCGCCCCGCCGCGGACGGCCGTGGCCGTCGGCGGCGCCGCCCGGCCCGGGGCCGACAGCGCGGGCGAGGACGTCTGGCAGCCCGTCGACAGCACCTGGGAGGCGCCGCCCGCGGAGGTCGCGCGGCTGCTCGGCACGGCCCCCGACGCCCCGGTGCACACGGTGCGGCGCACCCGCGTCGGCCACGGCCGCCCCCTGGCGGCCGAACTGCTGTACGTCCCGCCCGCGGTGCTGCCTGCTCTCGCCGCCGAGGGCGCCGAAAGCGCCGCGGGCGCGCCGGGCGGGCCGAGCGGGCCCGCGCGGGCGTACGCCGCACTGCGCGAGCTGCGGCGGCTCCAGCCGGCCGGCCAGGAGCAGACGGTGGAGCTCGGCTCGGCCGGTGCCGAGGACGCCAAGCGGCTCGACCGGCTGCCCGGCGCGCCGGTGCTCGTCGTCACCACCCGCTGGTTCGCGGGCGGGCGCCCCGCCGCGGTGTCCGTGGCCGTCTACCGCGCCGACGCCTGCCGGCTGACCTTCGGGGACGCCGCGGGCTGACGGCCGCCGGACCGGCCCCCGCGCGGCGAGGCGGCGAACGGCCAGGCGGCCCGCGGCGGCGGCGAGCGGCCA
>NZ_JAVSCF010000471.1:0-2143 GCF_031932565.1 Streptomyces sp. B1866 | reverse complement strand
GGGCGGCAGCGGCCCGTTCGGCCCGGCGGACCCGGGACGGCCCGGCGGGCCGGGCGGCCCCGGGGGACCGGGCGGCCCCGGCGGTCCGGACGGATCGGACGGTCCCGGCGGTCCCGGCGACAGCCCGCCCGCGCCCGCGAAGCGCCGTCGGCGCCGGGCGATCGTCATCGCCTCCGCCGCCGTCGCCACCGTGCTCATCGCGGGTGTGGCCGCCTTCGCCGCGCTCGGCGGCGGTGACGACAAGGACGACAAGAAGGACAAGGCCGACAGCGGCCGCCACACCACGGCCCCCGCGACCTCCGCCCCGGAGACCGCCGCGCCCACCGAGCTGTCCTCCCCCTCCGGATCGCCGACGGCCTCCGCGAGCGTCCCGCCCACCACGGGCGACGTGCCCGGCGACTACCTCGGCGCGTGGGAGGGCGAGGTGTACTCGGGCGAGTCGGCCACCGGCGACCTACGCCGCGTCGTCATCACCCAGGGCCAGATCGGCTCGCCGGTCGCCGACGTCTCCACGATCGGCGAGAGCGCGTACTGCCAGGGGTCGGGGACCCTGAAGGCGGTGGACAACCTGCTGGTCATCAACTCCGAGGTGGCCACCAGCGTCCCCGAAGGCTCCTGCTCCTCCATCGGCGACCAGACCATGAAGCTCCAGGACGACGGCTCCATCGTGTGGACCAGCGGCTCCGACAGCTCGGTCCAGGTCACGCTGCGCCGGGCGGCGTCCGGCCCGGCGCCGGTGGGCCCGGACTACCAGGGCACCTGGCAGGCGAAGGGCGCGTTCGGGCAGAAGGACCTGAACGTGAAGCTGACGATCCGCCAGGGGGCGATCGGCAGCGAGGTGGCCGCGGTCGAGGAGGACAGCAACAGCTACCACTGCGAGGGCACCCGCGTCCTGGGCTCCGTCCAGAACGGCGTCGTACTCAGCCCCACGAAGGTCAACGTGTCCCAGCCGGAGGGCAAGTGCGACGCCGGCGACTCGTGGACCCTCACCGCCGAGGGCGGCAAGCTGCGCCTGAAGTACGAGTCGAGCGACTACGGCGAGGGCACCGAGACCGTCACGTTCACCAGGGTCGGCTGACCCGGCCGCGTACGAGGTGACAGGAGCCGCAACGGCAATGCAAGCCCTCGGACCGCAGGACCCGCGGTGGATCGGGGAGTACCGGCTGCTCGGCAAGCTCGGCGAGGGCGGAATGGGCCGGGTCTACCTGGCCCGCTCCGCCCGCGGCCGGACCGTGGCCGTCAAGCTCGTCCAGGCCGAACTGGCGCAGGTGCCCGACTTCCGCGTCCGCTTCGCGCGCGAGGTGGCGGCGGCGCGGCGCGTCGGCGGCCAGTGGACCGCGCCGGTGCTCGACGCCGACACCGACGCGCCCACCCCCTGGGTCGCCACCGGCTACATCGGCGGCCCGTCGCTGCACGACGTCGTGACCCGCGACTTCGGCCCGCTGCCCGAACCGACCGTCCGCGCGCTCGCGCACGGCCTGGCGTGCGCGCTGCGCGACATCCACGGCGTCGGCNGAAGCCGTCGAACGTCCTGATCACCATCGACGGCCCGCGCGTCATCGACTTCGGCATCGCGCGCGCCCTGGAGACCGTCGTGTCCGGGGGCGGCCTGACGATGACGGGCGCGGTCGTCGGGTCGCCCGGCTTCATGTCGCCCGAGCAGGTGCGCGGCGAGACGGTCACCGCCGCAAGCGACGTCTTCTGCCTGGGCTCGGTGCTCGCCTTCGCCGCCACCGGGCGGCAGCCGTTCGGCACCGCGACCAGCGGCCTGCACGCGATCATGTACCGCATCGCGCAGGAGGAGCCGGACCTGACCGGGCTGCCGGAGGGCCTGCGCGACCTGGTGGACGGCTGCCTGGACAAGGACCCGCGGCGGCGGCTGTCCGTCGAACGGGTCGCGGCCCTCACCGCGCCTTCGGGGCGTACGGAGGCGGAGGCGGCCGGTTCGGCCGGTTCGACCGAGTCCGGTGAGCCTGCCGGGGCCGCCGAGCCGTGGCTGCCGGGCGGCCTGCTGGCCCAGCTGGGCCGGGACGCGCTGCGGCTGCTCGACGCGGAGACGCCGCACACGTCGCTGGTCGCCGTGCCGCCGCCGCCCGCGAGGCCGGCGCCCGCGCCCGGGCCCGCGCCGGTCAGCCCGCCGCCC
>NZ_JAVSCF010000470.1:0-2194 GCF_031932565.1 Streptomyces sp. B1866 | reverse complement strand
GCCGCGACCCGGGCCGCCTCCAGCGGGCGGTGGCCGCGGGCATCGCCGGGACGCTGCCGCTCCAGGCCGCGTGCGCCGCCCGCGCCGGTGCGCCCCGGGCGGCCGTGCCGCTGCTCGCCGCCGTGCCGTTGGCGCGGCGGCTGTTCCGGAAGGTGTCCCCGACGTGACGCGCCCACCCGAGCCGAAGACGCCCGACCGCACGCCGGGCGCCCGCCTCCAGCCCCGCACGGCGGCAGACCCCCTACGAGGCCAGGAGTCGGCCGGGACGGCCGGGACCCGCCTGTCCGAGCCGCCGCCACCCCACCGGCCCGA
This sequence comes from Streptomyces sp. B1866, assembly GCF_031932565.1. Lineage (NCBI taxonomy): Bacteria > Bacillati > Actinomycetota > Actinomycetes > Kitasatosporales > Streptomycetaceae > Streptomyces > Streptomyces sp. B1866. The sequence goes on along the minus strand of NZ_JAVSCF010000470.1, from coordinate 1,882 downwards.
CGCCGCCACCGCCCGCCACCCGGTCGCGGCAGACCCCACGCCGCACACGCCCGGCCGCACGCCGGACGCCCACCTCCCCCTAGGAGGCCGGGACGCGGCCGGAGCCGACCGACCCCGCGGCGCCGACGCGGCCCACGCGTCCGGCGGGGCTACCGTCCCCGTGGCTGGGACGGGCCGCACCCGCGCGACCGACCCGCCGCCACCCCACCGCCCCGACACCCCCGCCGCCCGCCACCCGGTCGCCGCAAGCCCCGCGCCGTACGCGCACGCCGCGACGGCCGCCGCCGTGGCCGCCCCGGTCGCGCCGCCGCCCGTCTACAGGGCCCGGCCGCCGAGCACCGCCGCCCAGGCGCCGCGCATCGCGCTCCCCGAGCCGCCCGCCGCCCCGTACGCGCCCCGCTTCGCCTACGGCACGAACGGCTTCGCGGGCCACCGGCTCACCGACGCGCTGACCGTCCTGGCCGAACTGGGCTATTCCGGCGTGGCCCTGACGCTCGACCACTGCCACCTGGACCCGTTCGCGCCCGGCCTGGTGCGGCGGGTCGCCTCCGTGGCGCGGCGGCTGGACCGGCTGGGCCTGGCGGTGGTGGTGGAGACCGGCGCCCGCTACCTGCTGGACCCCTGGCACAAGCACGCGCCGACCCTGCTGCACGCCGAGCGCGGGCGGCGCGTGGAGTACCTGGCCCTGGCCATGCGGGTCGCCGCCGACCTGGGCGCCGAGGCCGTGTCGCTGTGGAGCGGCACGCCGCCGTCCGGGCTGCCGGAGCGCCGGGCCTGGGACCGGCTGGCGAGCGGCTGCGCGTGGGCGGTGGCCGAGGCCGAACGGCAGGGCGTGGCCCTGGGGTTCGAGCCGGAGCCGGGCATGCTGGTGGACACCCTGGACGCGTACGACCGGCTGTCGCGCCTGCTCGGCGACCCGCCCCGGCTGGGCCTGACCCTGGATGTCGGCCACTGCCGGTGCGTGGAGCCGCAGAGCGTCGCGGACTGCGTGCTGCGGGCCGGGCCGCGCCTGGTCCACGTGCAGATCGAGGACATGCGCCGGGGCCGCCACGAGCACCTGGAGTTCGGCGAGGGCGAGATCGACTTCCCGCCCGTGCTGGCCGCGCTGGGCCGTACGGGCTACCAGGGCCTGGTCGGTGTCGAACTGCCCCGGCACAGCCACGCGGCTCCGGCGGTCGCGGCCCGTTCGCTGGAGTTCCTGCGCGCGGCGGCGGGCCTGCGCGGCCGGGTGCCGGGCCGCACGGCCGTCGCGGCCCGCGTGGCGAAGGCCGACCTGGCCCCGGCCGGAGTGGGCCCCGGCCACGTGCCGGACGCCCCGCGGGCGGCGCCCGTCGCGGGCGAGGCCGGGACCCACCCCACGGCCGGGTCACACCCCGTGGCAGGGGCCCGCGTTCCGGCCGACGCCCGCCCCGCGGCCGACGGACGCCACGCCGACGCACGGCCCGTCGACGCCGCGCCCGGACCGCCCGCGGCGTGTCCCCCGGCCGAGCCCCGGGCAGCGCGCGCCGTCCGCAGTGCGACCGGGGCCCATGACCCGGCCGACGCGGACGTCCCGGCCGGGACCTGCGCGGCCGGAGCGGCTCGTGGCCCGGCCGAGGCCCGCAGGCCGCCGGGTACGCAGCCCGGAGGCGTCCACCCGGCCGGAGCCCGTCCCCCGGACGGCCCGGGCTCCCCGGCCGGGAGCCCGGCCCGTGCACCGGCGGCCCCGGCACCCGCCCCCGCACCGGCCCCCGACCCGACCCGAGGTGCCGCGCCATGACGCTGGGCAATGCGGCCGAGGTGACGCTGCCCGAGCTGCGCGCCGTGCTGCGCGGGCGGCTGACGCCAGGCGCCGTCCGCTGGTTCGACGCCGCGCGCGCCGAGGTGGCCGCCGCCCCCGGGG
>NZ_JAVSCF010000469.1:0-2216 GCF_031932565.1 Streptomyces sp. B1866 | reverse complement strand
GCGCGGGTGCCGGGCGGCGCGGGCGGCGGCCAGGGCCCTCTCGTGGGCGTCGGCCGCCAGGTCCGGCCGGCCGGCGCGGCGGCGGGCCTCGCCGACGGTGTTCAGCGCGTCGGCCCGCAGCCGCCCCTGGTCGGTGGCGTCGGCGACGCGCAGCGCGCGCTCGCCGAAGTCCAGGCCCGCCTCGGTGCGTCCGGCGTCCAGGTGGACGCGGCCGATGCCCATGAGGGCCGTCGAGTGGCCGCTGGGGAAGCCGACGGCCTGGGTGATGCCGACCGCCTCGGTCAGCACCTCCAGGGCGGCGTGCAGCCGGCCGGCCTCCCAGTGGACGAGGCCGAGGATGGCGATGTACCGCAGGCCGACGCGCTCCCGTACGCGGTGCGCGTGCCGCAGGTCGCGTTCGGCGGCGTCCAGCCGGCCCAGGTCCCGGTGCGCCACGCCCAGGCCGACGAGCGCGAGGGCCTCGGCGTCGACCAGGCCGCACCGGCGCAGCAGGCCGAGCGCCGCCGAGAAGTGCCCGAGCGCGTCCTGGGGGCGGCCCAGAATCCAGTCCCCCCAGCCCACGCCGCCCAGCGCGACGGCCTCGCCGGGTGCCCAGCCGGCGGCGCGGAACAGGGTGACCGCGCTGCGGTAGTGGCCCACCGAGGCCTCGGGGCGGCCCTTGTGCCAGGAGGCCAGTCCGAGAACGGAGTACATGGCGGCCTCGCCGCGCTGGTCGCCCTCGGCCGCGGCGGCCTCTCGCGCGGTCTTCGCGGTGGCCTGCCAGACGCCGCGGGGCACGCACAGCCACAGGTAGCCCAGCAGCGCGTCCGTCAGGTGCCAGGAGACGGCGCGCGGGCCCTCGCGGGCGGCCCGGTCGGCGGCGGCCAGCAGGTTGTCCCGCTCGTCGTCCAGCCAGCCGATGGCGTCCTTCTCGTCGGCCGGTTGCACCGGGGCGCGCACCTCGGGCAGGGCCAGGACGGGGGTGCCGGGGGAGAACAGGGGGGCGTCCGCGTCCGGGCCGACCGTCGCGCGCGGCAGGCGCGGGGTCTTGGGAGCGATGAAGGCCCCGGCGGTGTCGGCGNGCGCGGCAGGCGCGGGGTCTTGGGAGCGATGAAGGCCCCGGCGGTGTCGGCGCCGGTCAGGTACCACGCGTACAGCCGGTCGCGGGCGGCGGCCGCCTCGCCGGGCGACTCCTCGGCCTCGCACCGTTCGTGGGCGAACTCGCGCAGCAGGTCGTGCAGGCCGAAGCGGCCGCCGCCGTGCGGCTCGGTCAGGTGCGCGGTGGCCAGGGTGGCCAGCAGGCGCTCGCCGACCGGCAGGGCGGCGTCCAGCAGCGCGGCCGCGGCCCCGGCCGCGAAGTCCAGGCCCGGTACGAGCCCCAGGCGGCGGAAGAGCCGCCTGGCGTCGGCGGGCAGCGCCCGGTAGGACAGGTCGAAGGCGGCGGCGACCGCGGACCGCTCGTCGTCCTCCACGGCCAGCGCGGCCAGCCGGTCGCCGCCGGCCAGCTCGGCCACCAGGTCGGCGACGCGCCTGCCGGGCTCGCAGGCCAGCCGGGCGGCGGCCACCCGCAGGGCCAGCGGCAGGTGGCCGCACAGCTGCGCCAGGTCGGCCGCCGCGTCGGGCTCGGCGGCCACCCGCCGCTCGCCGAGGACGGCGGCCAGCAGGTCGTACGCCTCGGCGGGGGCGAGCACGTCGAGCGTGACCGGGTGGGCGCCCTCCCGGGCCACCAGGCCGCCGAGCCGGTTGCGGCTGGTGACGACGACGAAGCAGGACGGGCCGCCGGGCAGCAGCGGGCGCACCTGCTCGGCCGACACCGCGTCGTCCAGCAGGATCAGCACCCGGCGGTCGGCCAGCAGCGACCGGTAGCGGCGCACCTGCCCGTCCTCGTCGGCGGGGATCTCCTGGGAGGACAGGCCGAGGCCCCGCAGCAGCTGGACCAGGGCCTCGCGGGGGCGCAGCGGGGCGCGGCCGCGGTCGAAGCCGCACAGGTCGACGTAGAGCTGGCCGTCGGGGAACCGGTCGCGCACCCGGTGGCCCCAGTGCACGGCCAGCGCCGTCTTGCCCACTCCGGCGCTGCCGCCGATCGCGGAGATCACCGCGGCGCCGGTGTGCGGCGTGCGGCCGTCGGCGGGCACGAGGGCGTCCAGCGCGGCGACCGCGGTGGCGCGGCCGGTGAAGCCGGGCACCGCGCGCGGCAGGTCGGCGGGCACCAGGCGGGCCGCGGGGCGGCCGCCCGG
>NZ_JAVSCF010000468.1:0-2226 GCF_031932565.1 Streptomyces sp. B1866 | reverse complement strand
GGCCGGGCCGCCGGCCGGTCCGGTGGTTCCGGGCCGGCCGTCGGCCCGGCCTCCCCGCCTGGGCGCGGGCTTCCGGGCGCGGGCGCGCCGGGGCCGCTCCGGCCGGGGCCGCCGCGGTCTCAGCCGGAGCCGAAGGACCCGCTCTGCCCCTCGTCCCACTGCCGCCGCTCCTGGTCGGAGCTGCGGCGCGACGCCTGGTTCTCGATCTCGTACGGCAGCCGCCGCCTGCCGTCGGCCGGCACCTCGTGCGGCTCGCGGCTCTCCGCGTGCTCGTGCCGCTCCGAGTCCTGGTGTCCGGGGCCGTGGTCGTCGGCCGCGGCCTCCTCGTCGGTCTCCTGGCGGCGCTGCCACGCGCCGGCGCGCGGCTGCTTCTCCTGGGAGGGGCCGGGCTCGGCCTTCCGGGTGCGCAGCCCCAGCCAGAGTGCCGCGATCAGCATGGCCACGACGACGATCCCGACCACCAGCGGGCCGATCCCCACCAGGTGGTCGCGGGTCAAGGCAAGAATCTCGCTGCTCTGCGTCTCCATGTGCCCCGGGTACCCGAAATCACGCGAATCACCCAAACCGCAACCGGACCACCCGCAGGCCCAGCCTTCAGGGCTGTGCCGGGGCGCCGCGGCGGGCCTCGGCGGCGCGGATGGCGTCCCGGTACGCGCGGGCGGCGGCGCGCAGCGCGGTCTCCGGGTCGGTGCCGTCCGCCTGGGCCCGTACGGCCAGCTCCAGCAGCGCGTACCCGGCGCCCTCCCCCTCCGGCGGCGGCACGTCGAGCCCGGCGGCGCGGGCCCGGGAGGCGAGCTTGCCGACCAGCGCCAGGGCGGGCTGGGCCAGCGGCACCCCCTCGGTGACCGACGTGCGGCGCTTCTCCGCGGCCTTGGTGCGCGCCCAGTGCCGCTCGACGTCCTCCGGGGTCTCGGCGGTCTCGGTGCCGAAGACGTGCGGGTGGCGGTGGATGAGCTTGTCCACGATGCCGCCGGCCACGTCGTCGACGGAGAACGGCCGGTCCGGGTCGTCCTGCGCGATGCGGGCGTGGAAGACGACCTGGAGCAGCACGTCGCCCAGCTCCTCGCGCAGCGCGTCCCGGTCGCCCAGTTCGATGGCCTCCACCATCTCGTACGCCTCCTCGATGGCGTACGGCACCAGCTCCTCGTGCGTGCGCGGCCCGGTCCACGGGCAGTCGGTGCGGATGCGGTCCATGACCCGTACGAGGTCCAGCAGGCGGGCGCCGGGCAGGTCGTACGAGCCGGGCAGCAGCTCCAGCTCGGGCATGGCGACGGCGCCGGAGCCGGCGAGCCGGGCCAGGCCGTCGGTGAGCCGGGTCTCGCCGTCGGCGGAGGTGACCACGACGGCCGTGCGGCCGCCGCCGTCCGCGCAGTAGCCGACCAGCTCGCGGGCGGTCGGCGCGGCGTGCTCCACCGCGACGCCCGCCTCGCGCAGGTAGGGCAGCTGCGGGTGGCCGGGGTCGGCGACGAGCACCCGGTCGGCGGCGCGCAGTGCGCGCCACGCGGGCCAGGACAGCAGGCCGGGCGCGACCCGGTGGCTGGCGGTGAGCAGGATCAGACGGCCGGTGGGCGGTGTGGTCACGCCCCCGAACGTAACCTATGCCCCCGGGTTCACCCGATCGGCGTCCGCCGCGGGCCGCAGCCACGGGTCGTCGGCGAGCACGGTGGTGCCGCGCTCGGGGTCCCAGCGGCCGTAGCGCGGGTTGACCTCGATGTCGAGCGCCTTGAACGTGCGGTCGAACTGGCGTTTGGCCCCGTCGGTGCCCAGCTTGTCCAGCAGCCGCTCGCGCAGCAGCTCGGTGCGCACGACGCCGTCGATCTGGCCGGGCGCGACGCCCTGGTCGAGGTAGAGGGCGGCGAGCGCGGCGCCGCCGCCGGCCTGCCGCTCGTCCGTGCCGCGGGCCTGCTGCACGTCGCGCCGGGACACGCCCACCCCGGCGTCCTTCGCCGCCCGCTCGATCACCCGGGCCCGGATCATGCGCATCAGCGTGTTCTGCCCGAGCCGCCCGCTGGCCGCGATGAGCTGCTCGGCCTGCGGCGACTCGCGCTGCGCGTCCCGGACGTCCCGCACCTGCGCCTGGAGCTGCGAGACGGTGATCCGCCGGCCGTCCACGACGGCCGCGGCGCCCGGGTGCGGGGCGCCGCCGCAGGCCGACAGCAGGGGGACGGCGGCGAGCAGCCCGGCGGAGGCGGCGCCCGCGGCCAGCCGGGCGCGGCGCGAGCGGCC
>NZ_JAVSCF010000467.1:0-2235 GCF_031932565.1 Streptomyces sp. B1866 | reverse complement strand
CGCCGCCCTGCCGCCGCCGATGGCCCCGGCCGACACCGGGGGCCTGGGCACCGGCGGCCCCGGCGCCGGGCCCGGCAGATCCGCCGCGCCGGGCGGCGACCCGGCGCCCGGCCGCTGGCGCCCGTGGCGGTTCCGCATGTCCAACGACGTGTGGGGCACGCCCGTGGTGGCCGGCGACCTGCTGTACGTGACGTCCTTCGAGGTGCACGCGCTCGACGTGGCCACCGGGCGGCGGCAGTTCAAGACCCGCGACGTGGCCTGGTCCATGGCCGTCTCGGGCGGCCGCATCCACGCCTCCGACGGCCCGACCCTGTACGCGCTGGACGCGCGGGACGGCGCCGAGGGGTGGCGGCTGACGGTGGACGGCTGGGTGTACTCGCTGCGGGCCGACCGCGGCACGGTCCTCACCGCCACGCGCGGCGGCGGCGCACAGGCGTGGGAGGCCGCCAACGGCGAGCTGCTGTGGGAGACCGGGGGCCTGCAGACCGACTTCGAGACTGCCGAGGCGGGGCCCGTCGTCCACGACGGCACGGTCTACGTGTGGGCGGACGCGCGGCTGCGCGCCCTGGAGGCCCGTACGGGCGCGGAGCGCTGGTCGTACCCGGTCGGCGACGCGGCGTCCTGCGGCGGCGTGCCCGTACGGCTGCTGCCCGGGCCGGACGGCGTGGTCTACGTGTCGGCGGGCACCCGGGTGCTGGCCATCGACATCGCGCGTGGGGACGTGCGGTGGCGCTTCGAGGCGCCCTCGGTCTTCCTGTGCGCCCCCGCGTACGCGCCGGGGCCCGCGGTGGCGGGCGGCGGCGTGTACATCGCCGACTACCTCGGCACGGTGTACGCGCTGGACGCGGCCACCGGCCGCGACCGCTGGCGCATCGCGACCGAGGCGCGGCAGTCCACCGAGCCGGTGGTGGTGGCCGACGGCTCGGTGCACCTGGGCAGCGGCAGCGCGCTCTACACCCTCGACGCGGTCACCGGCACGCCCAAGTGGCGGTTCGCGGCGGGCGGCGAGATCGTGGGCGCGCCGGTCGCGGCGGACGGCCGCGTCCACTTCGGCTCGGCGGACCACTGCCTGTACACGGTGGACGCGGCGGGCGGGCACCTGCGGTGGAAGCTGGCGACGGGCGGCGAGATCACCGGCTCGCCGGTGGTGGCGGCGGGTGTGGTGTACGCGTGCAGCAAGGACCGCTGCGTGTACGCGCTGGACGCGGTGAAGGGGACCGGCCAGTCGCGGTCCCCGGCCCGGGGCTGACGGGCCCCGGGAGCCGTCCCGCCCCTTTTGCCCGTTGCCCGACCGTGACCGGAAGCGGAGGAACCGCGGGTCCGCGCGGGTCGTCTCACAGAGCTGACCGGCTCGCTTCCGCACCACAGGAGGCGATTAGGGGGACGGGGCCGCCATTGCTAGGGTGGCGTGCACTCGTCAACTGGTGCCAGGTTGGCGTGATTGCACCTTGTTCAACGGGGGTTCTCCATGCAAAACCGTTATGTCCGTGTTGCCGCTGCCGCCGCGGTGGGGCTGCTCGCGCTGACCGTCCTGACCGGGTGCAGCAAGTCCAAGAAGGACGGCCAGGGCTTCGGCGGCGGCGGGTTCATCGGCGGCGCCGGCAACGGCGAATCGTCCAGCCTGCCCTCCGGCTTCCCCACGAACCTCCCCTCCGGCTTCCCGAGCCTGCCGACCGGCCTCCCGTCCTACACCCCCGGGTACGGGTACACGCCGGCGCCGGACTACTCCTACTCGTACTCCGCGCCGCCCACCTACAACCCGGACGCGATCAGCGAGACCAGCGGCACCAACTGCCGGTACGACCAGTCGACCAACCAGTTCAAGTACGACGTCACGGTCACGAACACGGACTCCACGCGCAGCTTCCGCTACATGGTCAGCGTGAAGTGGAAGGAGAGCGGGTCCAGCATGATCGGGTACGACTCGCAGACGGTCACCGTGCTGCCGGGCAGCACGCAGCACTTCACGGCCACGTCGTACTACAGCGTGACGCGGCGGATCAGCTACACCTGCCAGGTCGACTCGGCGACGAAGTACGTGGCGACGAGCTGACACCCGGCGCGCGGGCCGCCGCCGGCCCGCCGCGGCGGCGTACGGCCCTCGGAGCGGCGGTACGGGCCGGACGGCGGTACGCGCCGGGGCGTACGGGCTACGGGCCGAACCGCTGTACGGGCCGGGGCGTACGGCCGCACGGCGGCGCCGACCGGGCCCGCGCCCGAGGCCGCCGCGCCGGC
>NZ_JAVSCF010000466.1:0-2264 GCF_031932565.1 Streptomyces sp. B1866 | reverse complement strand
GGCCGGACCGGCCGCGGCCTACCGGGCGGACCCGCCGCGGAGGCGGGGCGCTCCGCGCGGGGCGGGTCCACGGGACGGACCGAGGCCGGGACCCGACGCGGGCCCGCGGCCCAGCCCCGGCACGCCGCACGGCCCGGTGCCACGCCACCCGGGGCGGCCGTCCCGCCGGGGGCGCACGGCGCGGCGGACCCCGGTCCGGTGACGGATCCCGGCCCGACGGCGGACCCCGGTCCGGTGGCAGGACCGGCTCCCCGGCCGCGCCCGCAGGCCGCCCCCCGGTCCCGGGCCCAGGTCCCGCCCCAGGCCCAGCACCCCCCGTACGCCCAGGAGCCGTACGCCCAGGACCCGGCCGGCCAGGCCGCCGCCCGGCCGCCGCTCCCGGCCGCGTCCGCCCCGGGCGCCCATACGGAACCGCCGCCGGCCGGCCCACCGGGCGACGGCGCGACGGCGCGCGATCCGCGCGACGGCGCGAACGCGACCGCCGAGCAGGCCGGGCCGACCGGGCCCGCCCCCGCCGCTCCTGCGCCGCGGCCGGGCGCCGCCGGGCAACCGGAATCCGGGACCCGCGCTGACGAACTTCCCTCGGAGCGCGTAGAGTTCGGTCGTCCGGGCCCTTCCCCGAACAGCACCCCTTCCCTCACCGGCGCCGGTCTGCCACGCCGCGAGAAGCAGGAACGGGGCGTTCCACGGGGGGGAGATTCCCCATGGCAAACGGCGAACGACGAGCGCTGGCACCAGGCCGAGCGGCTGCGCGCGCCCGCGGCCGGCGGGGTCACCCCCTCGGGTCTGCCCCGGCGCGTGCCCCATGCCAACCTGGTCCCGGGCGCCGCGGAACCGGCCGCGCCGACCGGTCCCCGCGTCTCCCGCGCACCGGAGGACGTGCGCGGCAGGCTGAGCAGTCTGCGCCGCGGCGTCGAGCGGGGCCGCGGGGAGGGGACCGGGGCCGCCGCGCGTGACAGCCACGAACAAAAGGGCTCCGGCCCTGGCAGCACCCACGATCAGGAGCGTTAGTGTGAGTCAGATGAGTNCCCGCATCTTCGAGGGCGGCGCCGTCAACCAGACCGTCGTGGAGATGGAACGCGGCTTCCTGTTCATCATGGCCATCTCCGACGGCTCCTCCCTCGCCGTCCTGGCCCACCCCGAATGCGACATCGGCCTCGTCGGCTACGAAATGGCCCTCCTCGTCGACCGCGCCGGAGGCGTCCTCACCCCCGCTCTTCGCGCCGAATTGCAGGGCAGTCTTCTCGATTAGCAAAGAATGGAGTGCGCCGCGCGCCACCGCGCCATAGGGTGCGGTGGCGCGACCGTACACAGACGAGGTGGACCGCAGACGGTCCGGCTGGCGGACAATTGGCCGCAGGCACGTGGCAGACCACAGGCGAGTGGCAGACAGGCGAGTGGAGGAGGACACATGGCAACGCCCCCGAGCGACCCCCCGTACGGCCATGGGTACCAGTCCGAGCCGCAGGGGCAGGCCCCGCTGAAGCGCTTCAACTTCCCCTCCGCGCCCAGCCCCCGGCTCCGGCCGGAGCAGTCCGGGCACGGGCCCGGCGAGCCGCCGCCCGCGCCCGCGGGGCAGGAGGGCACCTACGGGCCGTGGTACGGCTCCGCGGGCGGCCCGTACGGCGCCCAGCCCGCGGCTCCCCACGGCCTGGCCCAGGGGCCCCCGTATCCGGCGGCCCAGGGCGGCGGGTACGGCCCCGGAGCCCAGGGCGGCCCCTACGGCGGCGCGTACGGCCCCGGGGCGGCGCCGGACGCCGGGTACGGGCACTACGGCCACGTCTCGCCCGAGCCGCCCGGCGTGCCCAGCATCCAGCCCGTGCAGCCGCTCCAGCGGCCCGCTCCCGAGCCGCCGCCGGTGGGCGGCGCGCACAACCCGCTGGTGCGCCCGTACGCCATGACCGGCGGCCGGACCCGGCCGCGGTACCAGCTGGCCATAGAGGCGCTGGTGAGCACCACGGCCGGCGCCGAGCAGTTGCAGGGGCAGCTGCCCGAGCACCAGCGGATCTGCGTGCTGTGCCGCGAGATCAAGTCGGTCGCCGAGATCTCCGCGCTGCTCACCATCCCCCTCGGCGTGGCCCGCATCCTCGTCGCCGACCTGGCGGAGGCCGGGCTCGTCGCCATCCATCAGCCTGGCGGGGACGAGTCCGCCAGCGGTCAGCCTGACGTGACACTGCTCGAAAGGGTGCTCAGTGGACTTCGCAAGCTCTAGCGGCGCGGCCCGCTCCACTACTTCCGCGAAGATCGTGGTGGCGGGCGGTTTC
>NZ_JAVSCF010000465.1:0-2291 GCF_031932565.1 Streptomyces sp. B1866 | reverse complement strand
GGGGCGGCCACGGCCCGGCCGGGCGCGCCGGGCCGGGGCCGGCCGGGCTCCGGGCGCGGGTCAGACGCCGAGCGCCGCGCGGCCCGCCGCGTATATCGCCGCGGCCTCGGCGACGCGCCGCCCGAGGTGCTGGGCGGTGGCGATGTCCGCCTTGTGGACGGCCTCCGGCCCCTCGTCCTTGTTGGTCTGGGCGGCGGCGCCCAGGAAGAAGCCGAGGCGGTTGAGGTCGTTCTCGGAGGCGGTGGAGGCGTTCCAGCCGGGGGTCAGGGCGAGGCCCACCCAGTGCATGCGGTGCTGGGCGGCCAGCACGGTGAAGAACTGGAGCGTGTGGAGCTTGTCGCCGCTCTTGGAGGCGGAGTTGGTGAAGCCCGCGGCGATCTTGTCCTGCCACGCGGCGGTGGCCCAGCGCTGGGAGGTCGCCTCCGCGAAGGCGTGGAAGGCGGCGGACGCGGTGCCCATGTAGGTGGGCGAGCCGAAGATGATCGCGTCCGAGGCGTCGAGCAGGCTCCACTGCTCGTCGGTGATCTCGTCGACCCTGACCAGGTGGGCCGTCGCGCCCGCGGCCGCGGCGCCCTCGCGTACGGCCTCGGCGAGGACGGCCGTGTGGCCGAAACCGGAGTGGTAGGCGACGGAGACGACAGGGGTGGTCATGGCAGGTGGCTCCCGGAGGTGACCGCGCGGCGTCGCGCGGGGAAGGGTGCGCGCGGCCACCGGGTGTGCCGGTGCCGGCTGGACGCCCCACAGCAAAGCACTAACTTTCAGAAAGCGCAATCCGATAGTTAGCGCTATCCGGGAGTATGGTGGGGTCATGGAACGTTCCAGCCCGCTGAAGGACGGCCCGGCCGGCGGGGGTCGCCCCGGCGCCGACGAGGACGACGACCTGCCCTTCGACGTGTTCGCCCGCGCCTGCCCCTCCCGCGGCACCCTGGAGCACGTCACGGGCAGGTGGGGCAGCCTGACGCTGGGCGCGCTCAGCGAGGGCACCCTCCGGTTCAACGAGCTGCGGCGGCGCGTCGACGGCGTCAGCGAGAAGATGCTGTCCCAGACGCTGCACGCGCTGGAGCGGGACGGGCTGGTGCACCGCGCGGCGCAGCCCGTCAACCCGCCGCGCGTGGACTACGCGCTCACCCCGCTCGGCGAGGCGGTCGCCGAGCGGCTGCTGGCGCTGATCGACCTGGTGGAGGCCCGGATGCCCGACGTCCTCGACGCCCGGGAGCGCTACGACAGCGCCCGGGACCGGTTCGACGCGCCCACCGGTCGCGGCGGGCGCTGACAGACGGGGCAGAAGTAGCTGGAGCGGTTCATCCACGGGCGCCTGCGCATCGGGGTGCCGCAGCGGCGGCACGGCTCGTCCTCGCGCCCGTACGCGTCCAGGGACCGGTCGAAGTAGCCCGACTCGCCGTTCACGTTGACGTAGAGGCTGTCGAAGCTGGTGCCCCCGACGGCCAGGGCCGCCTCCATGACCTCCCGGACGTGCGTGAGCAGTTCGGCGGTGCGCGGACGGGTCAGGGTGGCCGTGGGCCGGTCGTAGTGCAGCCGGGAGCGCCACAGCGCCTCGTCGGCGTAGATGTTGCCGACGCCGCTGATCAGCGACTGGTCGAGCAGGGCCCGCTTGACGGTCGTACGCCGGCGGCGCAGCGCCGCGTGGAAGGCCGCGTCGTCGAAGGCCGGGTCCAGCGGGTCGCGGGCGATGTGCGCGACGACGTCCGGCAGGCCCTCGGGGTCGCCGGGCACGGTGTCGTGGAGCGACAGCCCGCCGAAGGTGCGCTGGTCGACGAAGCGCAGCTCGGTGCCGCCCGCCGCGCCGGCCCGCGAAGGACCGGTGTCGGTGAACCGGATCCGGATCCGCAGGTGCTTCTCGTCGGGCGCGTCCTCGGGCCGTACGAGCAGCTGGCCGCTCATGCCCAGGTGCGCCAGCAGCGCGGTGCCGCCGTCCTCGACCGGCAGCCACAGGTACTTGCCGCGGCGGCGGGCCGGGCCGAGCCGCCGGCCCTTGAGCGCGACGGCGAAGTCCGGCGCGCCGGCGAGGTGGCGGCGCACGGCGCGCGGGTGCAGCACGGTCACGTCCGCGACCGTACGGCCGCTGACCCAGCGCTCCATGCCGCGCCGGACCACCTCGACCTCGGGCAGCTCGGGCAAGGGGGCCTCCTCGGCCTGACGGGGTGACGCGCGGGCCGCGGCGGCCGGCCCGCGGTGCGTACGGGCGGGCGGGACGCGGCCCTACGGCGGTACGACGGGTCCGGGCGCGGCCGGCGCGCGGACCGGGCGGCCGCCGCGGAAGCCGGGCCGGC
>NZ_JAVSCF010000464.1:0-2303 GCF_031932565.1 Streptomyces sp. B1866 | reverse complement strand
CACCGGCTGGTTCAAGTCCTCCCACAGCCCGGCCAACGGGCACTGCGTCGAGGCCAGGGCCCGCGACGCCGTCACCGTCGGTATCCGCGACTCGAAGAACCCCGCCGGACCGCACCTGTCCGTACCGGCGAACGCCTTCGCGTCCTTCGTGCGGGCTGCCGTGCGCGGCGACTTCACGCCGCGTGTCGACGCGTAACCACGACACTGCCGCTGCTCCGGTGCCCACGTCCGAGGGGCCGGGCAGCGGTGCGCCCGAACCCGGATACCACGCGCTCAGTCGTCGCGCCAAGATTCAGTCGGCGTTTTGCGAGCCTGCTTCCAGGTCAAGGCATGGTGGTTCTATCTATTCGCTGAGGTAGCCAGAAATTTTAGCAATAGCAGCGGCGCCGGCTACCACCTCGATCCGCATGCTTTCGCATTCGGCGTTCAAATATACGGCTTCTCTTCTGGCCAGTTTGATGTCAACGATCGGATCGACCGACAGTCCGCGCACGTCGACCATGTGCACTTCCAAGAGAAAAAGTTCGACATGTGTTGTATTGAAGCCCTGAGACTTCCATTTTGCCGGCGGATTCGTTGGATAGGAGGGAAGGTCGAAGCGTAGCTTGCAGGTCGGCCCTTCCCTGCTCAATGTGACCTCGTGTACATGGACGGCATGCAGTTCGGGTGGGTTGCCGCTGTAGATTCTCCTGATTCCTTCCGGGTTTTGCAGTGCGGCCGTCCAAGACATCCCTACGCTCTTTTCTTCAGTATTCGTAGTGCTGTGCAGTGCCGGGTACCTTCCCGGTACGCGGCTGATCGTATGGTCGGACGTTGAGGTGGGGGCCCTGATCCCCTATGCCGCCTTGGCCGAATTGATGGCCTGCCGAGTGGTCCTGGATGACGAATCTTCTGCCGTCTCCCCTGGTGAACACGTACTCGCGTGTCAGTATGCGCTGGCCCTCCTTGTCGATGAGTTGACGCCCCGTGCGATCGGTCATCGGCTCGATACGGATCAGGTCCGGCTGCTGCGAAACGGGAATTCCCAGATCGCGTTTTGCCTCCCGGAAGGCCGCGCTCCTGCTTTGCAGCCTCTTGGTCGATGGGACATTACTGCAAGGTGCCAGGCCATGGGGATCGATGTCTCCGAGCGGGTTGTCGACGTAGGCGTGGTGGTTGGGGGCTGGTTGGAGGCCGAGGGGGTCGGGGGATATGTAGCGGGCGGTTTCGGGGTCGTAGTAGCGGTGGTGGTTGTAGTGGAGGCCGGTTTCTGGGTCGTGGTATTGGCCGGGGAAGCGGAGCGGGCAGTCGGTCGTGTCCGGGGGTGCGGGCAGACGGGTGCCCCAGAGGGTGGTGCGGTGTTGCCATGCCAGGTCGCCGTCGGGGGTGACGAGTTCGGTGGGGGTGCCCGCCAGGTCGGTGACGACCGCGTGGAAGCGGGTCGGTTCCGCGTCGTCGGTGGGTGCCGTGAATTTGGCTAGGACCGATCTGTCCGGGTCGCGGCTCAGGGGTCGGTGGGTGGTCTGGGTGAGGGGGCGGTGGGTGTCGGGGGTGTAGTCCCAGNGTGGGTGGTCTGGGTGAGGGGGCGGTGGGTGTCGGGGGTGTAGTCCCAGGTCGTCGCCTGGCCGTCCGGGGTGGTCTGTTCGGCGAGGCGGGTGTGGTCCCAGGTGAAGGTTGTGGTTTCGGCCGGGGTGCCGTCCTCGGTGAGGCGGTGTTTGGTGGTGCGGCGGCCGAGGGGGTCGTAGGTGTAGTGCCAGTGTTCGCCGTCCGGGGTGGTCGCTTCGGTGAGGCGGTCTTCGGTGTTCCAGGTGAAGGTCCAGGTCTGGGACGTGCCGTTGAGGAGTCTGCGGGTGCGGCGGGTCAGGCGGCCTTCGGTGTCGTGTTCGTAGGTGGTGCGGCCCGCGCGGTGCAGGATCGTCCCGGTGTGGTGCCGGTCGTCGGGGGCCGGGTGGGCGGGGGCGGTGGTGTGGGTGAGGTTGCCGGTGGGGTCGTAGGCGTAGGTTTCGGTCCAGCCGTGGGCGTGGACGGTGGTGACGCGGCCGGTGGGGGTGAGGTCGAAGCGGCGGGTGCCGGAGGTGAGTTCGCGGATTTCGGTGAGGTGGCCGTCGGGGCGGTAGGCGTAGGTGCGGTGTTGGAGGAGGCGGGCGGCCTCTGTGTCAGCGGGGTGGTGGGTGAGGGTTTGGCTGGTGAGGCGGTCGGTGCGGTCCCAGGTCTGGGTCAGGGTCACCGTCTCGCCGAGGCGGCGCTCGGTCTCCCGGCCTGCCGCGTCGTAGGTGAACGTCAGGGTTCCGGCGTCCGTGTGGAGTTCTGTGGGGTTGCCTGCC
>NZ_JAVSCF010000463.1:0-2303 GCF_031932565.1 Streptomyces sp. B1866 | reverse complement strand
GGGGCCGGCTCCGCGGCCTCGGGCGCCGTCTCCGCCTCCGGGACGGCGGGCGCGGGCTCGGCGGCGGCGGCCGCGGGCGCCCCCTTCGGCTCGTCGGCCGGGACGACGACCACGGCGTCCTGCTCCGCGTCCGGCTTCGGCGCGCCCGCCGGGGCGGTGGCCTTCCGGCCGGCCCTGCGGCGCGTACGGCCCCGGGTCGCCACCGCCTCGGCCTCCGCGGCGCTGGCGAACAGCTCCTCGTCCGGCTCGAACATCGGCGTCGACGGCGCCTGCGGCTCGGCCTCGGCGGCGCCGGGCACGGACTCGGCCTCCGGCTCGGTCTCGACGGCGTCCGGCTCCAGCAGGGCCACGGCCGCCTGCTCGACCTCCGCCTGGTGGGCGGCGCCCGCCTTCTTCCGCTTGCGCTTGCCGCCACCGCCGCCGGACGCCGCCGGCTGGTCCATGTGGACGATCACGCCGCGCCCGTTGCAGTGCACGCACGCCTCGGAGAACGACTCCAGCAGGCCCTGGCCGACCCGCTTGCGGGTCATCTGCACCAGGCCGAGCGAGGTGACCTCGGCCACCTGGTGCTTCGTACGGTCCCGGCCCAGGCACTCCAGCAGGCGGCGCAGCACCAGGTCGCGGTTGGACTCCAGCACCATGTCGATGAAGTCGATAACGATGATGCCGCCGAGGTCGCGCAGCCGCAGCTGGCGCACGATCTCCTCGGCCGCCTCCAGGTTGTTCCTGGTGACCGTCTCCTCCAGGTTGCCGCCCTGGCCGGTGAACTTCCCGGTGTTGACGTCGATGACGACCATGGCCTCGGTCCGGTCGATCACCAGGGAGCCGCCGCTGGGCAGCCAGACCTTGCGGTCCAGCGCCTTCATCAGCTGCTCGTCGATCCGGTAGGTGGCGAAGGCGTCGACGTCCGAGGTCCACTTCTGGAGCCGGTCGGCGAGGTCCGGCGCGACGTGCGAGACGTACCCGTGGATGGTCTCCCACGCGTCGCCACCGCTGACGATGACCTTGGAGAAGTCCTCGTTGAAGATGTCGCGGACCACGCGGACGGTCATGTCCGGCTCGCCGTACAGCAGCGTCGGCGCGTTGCCGCTCTTCGCCTTGCGCTGGATCTCCTCCCACTGCGTCTGGAGCCGCCGGACGTCGCGCGCCAGCTCCTCCTCGCTCGCGCCCTCGGCCGCCGTACGGACGATGACGCCCGCGTTCTCGGGGACGACCTTCTTGAGGATCTGCTTCAGGCGGGCGCGCTCGGTGTCCGGGAGCTTGCGGCTGATGCCGGTCATCGACCCCTCGGGCACGTACACCAGGTAGCGGCCGGGGAGGGAGACCTGGCTGGTCAGGCGGGCGCCCTTGTGGCCGATCGGGTCCTTGGTGACCTGCACGAGGACCGACTGGCCGGACTTCAGGGCGGTCTCGATGCGGCGCGGGCCGCCGCTGAGGCCCAGCGCCTCGAAGTTCACCTCGCCCGCGTACAGGACGGCGTTGCGGCCCTTGCCGATGTCGACGAAGGCGGCCTCCATGGACGGCAGGACGTTCTGGACCTTGCCCAGGTAGACGTTCCCGACGTAGCTGGTGGCCTGCTCCTTGTTGACGAAGTGCTCGACGAGGACGTCGTCCTCCAGCACCGCGATCTGGGTGCGCTCGCCGGACTGCCGTACGACCATCACCCGCTCGACCGCCTCGCGGCGGGCCAGGAACTCGGCCTCGGTGATGATCGGCACCCGGCGGCGGCCCTGCTCGCGGCCCTCGCGGCGGCGCTGCTTCTTCGCCTCCAGGCGCGTCGAGCCCTTGATCGACTGCACCTCGTCCGGGCCGGTGCCCGGCTCGTCCTTCCGACGCGGCTCGCGGACCTTGACGACCGTGCGCTCCGGGTCGTCGCCACCCTCGGCCTCCACGGCGTCGCCGCTGCGGCGGCGCCGGCGACGGCGGCGGCGGCTGCTGCTGGAGCCGCCCGCGGCGGGCTGCTCGTCGGCGTCCTCGTCGGCGTCCTCCTCGGCCGCCTCTCCCGGCTCGGCCCCGTCCCCGGCCTCGTCGTCGGTCTCGTCGGCGTCGTCCGCGTCCGCGGCCTCGCCACGGCGGCGGCGCCGGCCGCCCCGCCGGCGGCGGCGCGACGGGCGGTCGCCCGGCTCCTCGCCGTCCTCGGCCTCGGCGTCCGCCGTCTCGTCCTCGTCGGCGGGCTCCTCGGGGGCCTGGGCGGGACTCGCGGCCGGCTCGGCCTTCTCCGCCTCCGCGCGCTCCTCGGCGGCCTCTCCGGCGGCGCCGCGCCGACGGCGGCGACGGCGGCCGCCGCTGCCGGCCGCCGGGGC
>NZ_JAVSCF010000462.1:0-2310 GCF_031932565.1 Streptomyces sp. B1866 | reverse complement strand
GGGCGCGGCTGGCTGGCCGCCGAGGCGGAGCCGTCCAAGCCGTTCCCGGCGCAGTGGCCCCCGGCCGGTGCCGAGCCGGTCGCCGTCGGCGGCTTCTACTCGCGGCTGGCCGACATCGGCCTCGACTACGGGCCGCTGTTCCAGGGCGTACGGGCCGCGTGGCGCTCGGGCGACGAGGTCTACGCCGAGGTGGCCCTGCCCGACGACGCCGGAGCCGGGGAGTTCGGCATCCACCCGGCGCTGTTCGACGCCGCGCTGCACGGCTCGATGCTGGACAAGGACGCGGGATCGTCGGTGGACCTGCCGTTCTCGTGGTCGGGCGTACGGCTCGGGCGGACGGGCCGCACGCGCGTACGGGTGCGGATCGGCTCGGCGGGCGAGTCCGCGGTGCGGATCGACGCGGTCGACGACGCCGGTACCACGGTCGTCGCCGTCGACTCCCTGGCCGTCCGCCCGACGGACCAGGCACAGCTCGAAAGCGGTCGGCGAGGCAAGCGGAGTTCGCTGTTCCAGGTGGACTGGGCCGCGGTGGCGGCGGGTTCGCCGAAGCCGGTGCGGCTCGCGGTCCTGGGCGGGCTCGCGGCGTCGGGTGAGCGGTACGCGGACCTGGACGCGCTGGAGCGCGCCCTGGAAGACGGCGCCGCCGCGCCGGACGCGGTGCTGGCCGAGGTCGAGGTCCCCGCGGGCGACACGGCCGAGGCCGCACGCGTGGCCGCCGTGGGCGCGCTGGAGCTCGTACAGCGGTGGCTGGCCAGTGAGTGGCTTGGTCAGGCGCGGCTGGTGGTGGTGACGCGTAGCGCGGTGGCGGTGGGTGACGAGGTGCCGGATGTGGTGCAGGCTCCGGTGTGGGGTCTGCTGCGGTCCGCGCAGTCGGAGCACCCGGGCCGCTTCGTCCTGGTCGACCTCGACGGCAGCGGCGCACCCGAGTGGGGCGCGCTGCTCGACCTCGACGAGCCGCAGCTCGCGGTCCGCGAGGGCCGGCTGACCGCGCCGCGGCTCGGCTCCGTCACCGCGGGCACGGACGGTGACCTGTGGCGGCTGGCCATCGGCCGGAAGGGCTCGCTGGAGAACCTGGCGGTCGTGCCCTCGGACGCCGGCCGGCCGCTGGGCGCGGGCGAGGTGCGCGTCGGGGTGCGGGCCGCGGGCCTGAACTTCCGCGACGTCCTGATCGCGCTGGGCATGTACCCGGGCGAGGCGCCGCTGGGCAGCGAGGCCGCCGGCGTGGTCCTGGAGGTCGGCTCCGGGGTGACCGACCTGGCGCCGGGCGACCGGGTGTTCGGCCTGATGGCGGACGCCTTCGGGCCGGTGTCGATCGCGGACCGGCGGACGGTGGTGCCGATGCCGGAGGGCCTGTCGTTCGCGGACGCGGCGGCGGTTCCGGTGGTGTACCTGACCGCGTACTACGGGCTGGTGGACCTCGCGGGTGGCCTGCGGGCGGGCGAGCGGCTGCTGGTGCACGCCGCGGCCGGCGGTGTGGGCATGGCGGCCGTGCAGCTGGCCCGGCACTTCGGCGCGGAGGTGTTCGCCACCGCGAGCCTGCCGAAGTGGGACGCGGTACGGGCCCTCGGGGTGCCGGACGGTCGGATCGCGTCGTCGCGTGACCTGGGCTTCCGGGAGGTGTTCTCGGAGGCGACCGGCGGCGAAGGTGTGGACGTGGTGCTGAACGCGCTGGCGGGCGAGTTCGTGGACGCCACGCTGGAGCTGCTGCCGCGCGGCGGCCGGTTCATCGAGATGGGCAAGACCGACATCCGCGACCCGGAGGTCATCGCCCGCGACCACGCCGGAGTGCGCTACCGGTCGTACGACCTGCTGGAAGCCGGACCGGAGCGCATCCAGGAGATGCTGGTCGAGATCGCGTCGCTGTTCGCGCGGGGTGTGCTGGTGCCGTCGCCGGTGCGTACGTGGGATGTGCGGCGGGGTCGGGAGGCGTTCCGGTTCCTGCGTGAGGGGCGGAACGTCGGCAAGGTGGTGCTGACGGTTCCGGCGCCGCTGGACCCGGAGGGCACGGTGCTGATCACGGGTGGTACGGGCGGTCTGGGTGCGCTGTTCGCCCGGCACCTGGCCGGTGCGCACGGTGCCAGGGACCTGCTGCTGGTCAGCCGTCGCGGCCCGGCCGCCGACGGCGTGGCCGACCTGGTCGCCGACCTGGAGGAACTGGGCGCGCGGGTCCGGGTCGCCGCGTGCGACGTGGCCGACCGCGAGCAGGTCGCCGGGCTCATCGGCTCGTTGGAGCGGCCGCTGACGGCCGTCGTCCACGCGGCGGGTCTCCTGGACGACGGTGTCGTGGAGTCGCTGACCGCCGAGCAGGTC
>NZ_JAVSCF010000461.1:0-2312 GCF_031932565.1 Streptomyces sp. B1866 | reverse complement strand
CCATGACGACGTACGGACCGCGGTGACCGCGTTGGGCACGCTGCACGTACAGGGGCATCCGGTCGACTGGGCGCCGCTGTTCCCCGAAGCCCGGACCGTCGACCTGCCCACCTACCCCTTCCAACACCAGCACTACTGGCTCGACGTGCATCCCCTGTTCGGCGCCCCGTCACCGGCACAGGACGACGGGTGGCGCTACCGCGTCGACTGGCGCCACCTCGCCCCGGCGGCCTCCGCCGCCGCCGAGCCCTCCGGCCGCTGGCTGCTGCTGGTGCCTGACCTGGACGAACCGCAGCCGTGGGTGCCGGGTGCCGAGAAGATGCTGGCCGAACGCGGCTGCCAGGTGGCCGTCGTGCGGATCGCGGCCGCGGCGGACCGGTCCGTGCTGGCCCATGCCATCCGGGAGGCCGCCGCCGGAGAGCCGGTCGATGCCGTACTGAGCCTGCTGGCGCTCGACAGCAGGCCGCACCCGGACGCCGACGCCGTGCCCGCCGGGCTGGCCGGCGTGGCACACACCGTGCAGATCTGCGAGGAACTCGGCCTCGGTCCGCTGTGGGTCGCCACCCGGCAGGCCGTATCCGTCGACGGCGCCGACCAGCCCGCCGACGCCGCGCAGGCCGCCGTCTGGGGGCTGGGCCGGGTCGCCGGCCTGGAGAAGCCGCAGCTGTGGGCCGGGCTCCTCGACCTGCCTGAGCACGCCGACGAGCGGATGCGGGACCTGGTCGCCCGGGCCCTCACCGCGCCGGACGCCGAGGACCAGCTGGCCGTACGGGACCGGGGCGTCCTCGTACGCCGCCTGGTGCGCTCCGCCGCGTCGACCACGGCCCCGGGCTGGCAGCCGGGCGGGACCGTGCTGGTCACCGGCGGGACCGGTGGGGTCGGGGCCAACCTGGCGCGGTGGCTGGTCACCCAGGACATCGGGCACCTGCTGCTGGTCAGCCGGCGCGGCCCGGACGCCCCAGGGGCCGCGGAACTGCGCGCCGAGCTGGCCGCCTCCGGAGTCCCCGTGACCATCGAGGCCTGCGACGTCACCGACGCGCAGGCGGTGCGGCGACTGGTCGAGACCGTGCCCGCCGAGCGGGCGCTGAGCACGGTGATCCACGCCGCGGGCGCCCTGGACGACTGCCTGATCGACGACCTGACACCGGGCCGCCTCGCCGCCGCACTGGCGGTGAAGGCCCATGGCGCGCTGCACCTCCACGAGGCGGCCCGGGACGCCCACCTGGTGCTCTTCTCTTCGCTGGCCGGAACCACCGGGACCAAGGGGCAGGGCAACTACGCCGCGGCCAACGCCTACCTCGACGCACTGGCCGAGCGGCGCCGCGCCGACGGCCTGCCCGCCACCTCGGTCGCCTGGGGCGCCTGGCAGGGCGACGGCATGGTGGCCCACGAGGCCGTGGCCAACCGGACGCGCCGCTACGGCCTGCCGCTCATGGCGCCGGACCGCGCCATCGCCACCCTGCGGCAGGTCATGGCCGAGCCGGTGGCCACCCAGGTCGTGGCGGACATCGACTGGCACCGGTTCGCCGCCGACTTCACCGCCGCCCGCCCGAGCCGGCTCGTCGCCGACCTGCCCGAGGTGCGCTCCCTCGGCGGCGCGCGGCAGGACGACCGGGACGGCGACCTGCTCAGCGCGCTGGCCGCCATGCCCGCGCCCGACCGCCGCCGGGCCCTGGTGGAGTTTGTGCAGGAACTGGTCGGCAGCGTGCTGGGCCACGAGTCGCGGGCGGCGATCAGCCCCGACAGTTCGTTCCACGACATCGGGTTCGACTCGCTCACCGCCGTCGAGCTGCGCAACCTGCTCGCCGTACGGATCGGCCTGAAGCTGCCCACGACACTCGTCTACGACTACCCGACGCTGGCGTCGCTCGCCGACCACCTGCACGAACGCCTGGCCTTCGACGACGGCCAGGCCACGGACCCGGCCGACACCCTCCTCACCGAGCTGGACGCGCTCGCCGCGAGACTGGCGGCCGCCGAGCTGAGCCCGGACGAGCGCGCCCGCGTCGGCCGCAAGCTCACGGAGATGCGGTCCGCCTGCGAGCCCAGACCGGAGTCCTCGCGCGACCTGAAGTCCGCCTCCCGCGCGGAAGTGCTCGACTTCCTCACCAATGAACTCGGAATCTCCCGCTGACCCGCCGACCGCCCTCGACAACCGGCGCACACCCTGCGCGGTTCGTCCTCGCCGACCTTCCACATCGTCTGACGTACCGGGAGCGGACCACCACATGCCCAACGACGAAGAGCTCCTCGACTACCTGAAGCAGACCGCCGCCAACCTCCAGGACGCGCGGCGGCGGGTGCGTGAGCTG
>NZ_JAVSCF010000460.1:0-2318 GCF_031932565.1 Streptomyces sp. B1866 | reverse complement strand
ACCCTGGCCACCGCCCTGGCCGACGGCTCCGCTGCCCTGGCCGACGGACAGCCTGCCGCACGGGCCGACAGGCAGCCTCACGCCCAGCCCGACGTACGGGCCGACACGCAGCCTCACGGCAAACCCGACGAGCAGGCCGGGGACGAGGCGGCGGAGCGGCTGTGCGACATGCTGACGGGTACCCTGCTGCCCTCCGACCGCCCGGCCCCCGACGACACCGCCCTGCTCATCGCCCGCACTCACGCCACGCCCGCCGAGTCCGTCGCCTTCTGGCCGCTGCCGGAGGACCCGGTGGCCTGCGGCCAGGCGCGCACGTACATCCGCGAGCAGCTGGCCGTCTGGGACCTTACGGAGCTGGAGACGACGACGGAGCTGATCGTCAGCGAGCTGGTGGGCAACGTGGTCCGGCACGCCCGGGGCCCGGTGGCCCTGCGTCTGCTGCGCAGCCGCACCCTGATCTGCGAGGTGTCCGACGGCTCCCTGACCACGCCGCACATCCGGCACCCGTCCGCCACCGACGAGGGCGGCCGGGGCCTTCAGCTGATCGCCGCCATGGCCGTCCGCTGGGGCACCCGGTACACCGGCACCGGCAAGTGCATCTGGACCGAGCAGCGGATTCCCGAAGGGCCCGGGGAAGGTGGAGAGGAAGGGCCGGAGGCCGACCTCGACCTGTGGTCCGAGGAGGGTGCCGACCATGACCTCTGGTCGTGAGGACGCACGGCGGGGGCGGCCGTGTCGCGCGCCGCCTCCCGCTCGGCGCGGCGCTCGCCCGCGCCGGGGCACCCGGTACACCCCCGCCGCACGTGCGTCCGGACCGAGCGGGCCAACCCCCGGCTGACGGCCCCGGGCGGGGCTTCGAGGCAATAGATCCGCATATGCGGGAGTATGGTCATGGGCTGGTCCCAGCCGGAGAGGGCGGCTTCTGGAGGGCGGTTTCTGGAGGGCGACGGTCATGAGCGTCACGCGCGGCAGGATTCCGCAGGACCGGTCGGGCCAGGTGCGGGCCGACCGGCTCGGGATGCTCGCGGACCTGGACAGCGACCAGCCGGACGTCGAGGTGCTGCGGCAGGCCCTGCTGCACGCGACGGCCGAGGTCGGCGGACTCGGCGGGATGGCGCACCTGCGCGCGCCGGAGGTACTGGCCGGGGCCATCGAGCTGCTGGCGAGCACCGGGCTGTCTCCCTCGTTCACCCGGCCCTGGCTGCACGTCTCCGAGGACGACTCGGCGGCCCCGGCCCGGGCCGTCAGGGAGAACGGATTCGTCTACCTGCCCACCGTGGCCGTGCCCAAGCAGGCGTACGCCAACCTGTCCGCCCTGACCGTGACCGACCCGGCGGTCGTGAACCCTCCGACCGAGCGGGACGCCGTCGGCGTGCCGGCGGGTGCCGGGATCGCCGCGGTGCCGCTGCCGGGGCCGGGCGGGCCGCTGGGCGCCCTGTCGGTGGTGTTCCCGGCGTCCCAGGTGCCGGAGCCCGGGCAGCGGGCGTTCCTGGCGGAGGTGGCCCGGTGGGCGGGCGGGCGGCTGCGGCTGTCCGCGCCCGGCCCGGCCGGGGTGTCCCCGACCCTGCTGGCCGGGGACGTACGGCAGCCGAGCCCGGAACAGCCGCAGACGGCGCAACCGGAAACCAAGGAGGACTGGGACTTCGACCGGCGCACCGGCGTCATACACAGCCGCGGTGGCACGCTGTACGAGTCGCTGGGCCTCCCGCGGCCGTGCCCGGTCGAAACCTGGGTCGACCGGGTCCACCCCGAGGACCTGCCCTGGGTGACGGCGGAGGCCGACCGGGCCCTGCGCACCAGCGGCGTGTACGCCGTGGAGCACCGCATGCGTGCCATGGACGGCACGTACATCTGGATACGCAGCCGCGCCGACGTCGTCACCGACGAGCACGGCGAACAGGCCCGCGTGGTCGGCACCAGTTGGAACACCACCGGCTCGCACGCGGGGCTGGAGTCGGTGGGCCGCGCCCTGCTGCACATGAGCGACGGGTTCCTGTCGGTGACCGAGGACTGGCGGGTCGGGTTCGTCAACGCGGCGGCCGAGCGCCTGCTCGGTTCCGTCTCGCGGGAGATGGTCGGCCGGCCGCTGTGGGAGGCACCGGCGCTGCGGTCCGTGCCCGGGGTGGAGACCCGGTGCCGCCAGGCCGTCGCCGACGGCCGGCCGGTGAGCTTCGAGATGCCGGGGCCCGGAAGTGACCAGTGGTACCAGGTGCGGCTGGTGCCCATCCCGGAGGGACTGACGGCGTACGTCGCCGACATCACCGAGCCGCGCCGCCGGGAGGCCGAGCACCAGGCCGCCGAGCGGGCCGCGGCCGAGC
>NZ_JAVSCF010000459.1:0-2358 GCF_031932565.1 Streptomyces sp. B1866 | reverse complement strand
GTGGCCGCGGACAGGATCGCGGAGGCGGCGGCGACCGGCGCCGGGGCGGCGGCGTGCCGCCGCGCGCCGCCCGAGGCCAGGGCGGGCATCGGCTCCCGCGCGGGGGCCTGCGGCTGCCGGTTCCGCTCCAGCGGCTTGGCGGCGCCCTGCTGCGACCCGGCCGCCTGCGGCGCCTGGTCGGCCAGCAGGACCTGCGGCAGCACGATCACCGCCTGGTTGCCGCCGTAGACGTTGCTCTGGAGCTTGACGGTGATGCCGTGCCGCTTGGACAGCTGCGCCACCACGAACAGGCCGATACGGCCGTCCTTCAGCTGCTCGCCGATGTCGAAGCTGTCCGGGCTGGCCAGCAGGTCGTTCATCCGGTCCCGCAGGTCGGCCGACATCACCAGGCCGCGGTCGTCGATCTCGATGGCCAGGCCGGCCGGCACCCGCCCGCCGCGCACCTGCACCACCGTGTCCGGCGGCGAGAAGCTGGCGGCGTTCTCGACCAGCTCGGCCACCAGGTGGACGACGTCGGCGGCGGCGTGCCCGTGCAGCACGCCCTCGATGGGCTGGTGCACCTTGACACGCGCGTAGTGCTCGATCTCGGCCACGGCCTGGCGCAGCATCGTGTAGACGCTGACCGGCTTGCTGATGCGCCGCGGCACCGCGCCGCCGAGCACGGCCAGGCTCTCCACCTGGCGGCGCACGCGGGTGACCAGGTGGTCGACCAGGAACAGGCCCTCCAGCAGCTCGGGGTCCTCCACCTCCCGCTCCAGCGCGTCGAGCTGGGTGAGCGAGCGGGTGACCAGGGTCTGCAGGCGCCGGGCGATGTTGACGAACACCGCCACCTGCTGGCGGGCCGACGCCTCCACCACCGAGGTCTGCGCGGCGTGCACCAGGTCGCCGAGGGCCAGTTCCAGCTCGGCGAGCCGGCCGGCGCCGCCGGGCACCAGCGCCGCCCGCTCGGGCGCCTCGGGGCGCTCGCCGCGGCGTATGCGGGCCATCAGCCGCAGGATGTCGCCCTGGCCCTCGGCGATCACCGACCGCAGGTGGCCGACGCCGTGGCGCAGGACGTCGTCGTCGGCCACGCTGTCCTGCCGCAGCGCCTCGGCCGCCGCGCGGGCGCGGCGGCCGGCGACGCCCAGGACCGCCAGGCCCGCCACGGCCTCGGCGGCCAGCGTGGCGCCGACCGCCTCCGGGCCGGCGTCGTCGGTGGCCAGCAGGGCGGCGGTGCTGCCCGCCGACAGGGCCAGTACGGTCGCCGCGGGCAGCACGGCCTGGCGCACCAGCCGCGCGCGCAGGTTCCCGGCGGCGGCCCGGCCGTGGCGGCGGCCGCCGTTTCGATGCGGAAGCGAAGTCGGTGAAGGCGCCGGGCCCGAGGCGGGGGTCGCGGAGCCCGGTGCCGCCGGGGCCGGTGAGGTCGGCGGGACAGGCGAGGAGGAAGAGCGAAGTTCAGACATCAGCGTCCTCGGTACGGGGGCCGGAGCGGCGGGGGGCCGGTGGGTGCTTCGGCATCGTCCTTACAGGGCAGGGGAGTGGTGCGGTGTCGGTGCGTCAGGCGCGCGGCCCTCCCGGGCGGGTCGGTGGGGTGCCGTGGCTGGTGTCACACGCCGGGCATCGTCGCGCGGCGCGGACATCGCAGTGGTACGGGCGGTACGGGCCGTAGGGCCGATCGCGCGCGCCCGGCCCGCGGGCGGCACCCCGGCTGACCTGGAGCGGCAGTCGGATGCACGGGGCACGGCGCTGTGCCGCGTGCGGCGCACCACGGCCGTGCCCGGTGGAGCGGGCGCGGGGAACAGGTGTCGCACCCCTCAGGCGCACATGACGTCCCGTCCGCCGGGCGCGCTCCGGCCCGAACCGGTCTCCATGGAGACGCAGCGATGCTATTACGGCGCGTCAACAAGGCGAAACCCGGGAGCCGGTCACCCCGAACGGGGGGAGCCATCGGTCCTCGGCGCGGAGGTTGGATGGCCATGGCGACGCTTTCGGGTGGCGGACGGCGGGACGACGGCGAACAGAACCAGCCGGGCGGACCCGGCCGCCAAGGGGTGCGGCGGGGGTGGGGCCGCCTCACACCCTGATGGTTCATTCCCGTCGTTGCCATGGGGTCAGAGGATCGTTTGCCGGTCGTTCGCGGTCGCCGCGCATGACCCGGAAAACGGCTGAAACGGGATCAGTTTCCCGAAAGCCCGCTGCGCCTCCGGGTCCCGGGGCGCCGGACGACCCCGGAACGAGCCGTCCGGGCGGACGGAGCGGCCCCGCGGCGACCCGGCGGCGGCCCGGACGGCACCGCGGGCGACCGGGCGGCGGTCCGCGCGGGCGCGGCGCGACCAGGGCCGGAGGCGCGGGCGGTCTAGGCCGGAGGAGGGCCGCCCG
>NZ_JAVSCF010000458.1:0-2365 GCF_031932565.1 Streptomyces sp. B1866 | reverse complement strand
GGGGCCGCCGGGGCGCTCACGACAGCGCCTTGGCGTAGACGTCCTCGACCTGCTCCACGACCGCGTCCCACGTGTACGCGCGGGCCGCGGCGGCGCTGCGGCCGCCGAGGTCGCGGCGCAGCGCCGGGTCGGCGGCGACCTGGTCGACGGCGGCGGCGAGCGCGGCGGGCTCGGGGGCCGCCAGCAGGCCGACGCCGTCGAGCAGCTCAGCGGTGCCGGGCACCCTGGTGGCCACCACCGGCAGGGCGGCGGCCATGGCCTCCAGGACCACCAGCGGCATGCCCTCCTTGTCCGAGGGCAGCACGAAGGCGTCCGCGTCCGCGTACTCGCCGACGAGGTCGGCGCCCAGCCGGGAGCCGGCGAAGGTGACGTCGGCGAGCCCGAGCCGGGCCGCCTGGGCCTGAAGCTCGCCGCGCAGCTCGCCGTCGCCGACGATGCGCAGGTGCACCGGCCGCGTCACGCGCGCCATGGCGTCCAGCAGCCTGCCGACGTTCTTCTGCGCGCTGAGCCTGCCGACGTACAGCAGCCGCAGCGGCCGCTCGGCGGCGGCCTGGCCCACGGCGTCCCGTACGGGCATGAAGTAGCGGCGGTCGACGCCGTTGGGCACGACGAAGACCCGGTCGGCGGGCACCCGGTAGGTGTGCGCGACGAACTCGGCCTGCGCCTCGCTGAGCACGATGACCGCGGCGGCGGCGCGCAGCACGCGCGCGAAGACGTGCTTCTTGTACGCGGGCAGCAGCCGGCCCATCGGCCCGGAGGCGTCGACGTCCAGGTGGAAGTGGAGCACGAAACGCTGCCCGCGCGCGCGGGCGGCGAGCGCGACCAGCTCGGGCAGCAGCGCGTGCGCGCTGTGCAGGTGCAGGACGGCCCCGCGCGGGGCGCGCAGCAGGGACGCCAGCAGGCCGGGCGCCACCGGCGTGTGCGCGACCTCCACCGAGCGGTGTCTGCGCACCGCCACGCTGCCGTCCCGCGCGTGCGGCGGCGCGCCGTCCGCGCCGATGGTGGTGGTGATGACGCGCACGTCGTGGCGGGCGCCGAGGCCGGCCGCCAGGTGCTGCACGACGCGCTCCAGGCCGCCGAGGTGCGGCGGGTAGTACGGGGTGATCTGGTAAACGGTGCTCACCGGCGGGCCTCCAGGCCCGGCAGGGCGCCGTTGGGCACGTACGACACGTCGGGGCGGCCGGAGATGTGGTCCAGGACGCGTTCGAGCCGCTGCCAGTCGCCGCGCGCGTCGACCTCCCAGCTGTGGCCCCACAGGTGGTAGACGCCGCCGCGGCGCAGGCACCGCTCGAACCACTCGATCGCCAGGTCGTCCCAGCTCAGGTAGAGCCGGGCCGCGCGCAGCGGCCGCAGCCGCGCCATGCGCAGCGCCAGCGGGCCGTCGACGCGGTGCGCGTAGGCGTTGACGGTGGTGTCGGTCTCCAGCGGGTCGCCCGGGTCGAGCGTGCTGCGCCGCACCGTGCGCGCCAGCGCGAACCCGATCTCGCCGGCCATCGCCACGTGGGCCTTCGTGTACTCGCCGCGCGGGTAGCAGAAGGTGGTCACCGGCGCGCCGGTGATCTCCTCCAGCTCCTCCTTGCCCGCGCGCATCTCCTCGCGGGCCGCCGCGTCGTCGATCAGGGGCAGCCGCTGGTGGGAGAGGGTGTGCCCGCCGATCTCGAACCGCTCGGCCAGCTCCCGGACGCCGGCCGCGGGCAGCCGGTCGGCCGGGTCGAACTCGATGTTGCGCGGCGCGATGTAGAACGTGCCGGGGACGCCGTACCTCTCCAGCAGCGCGGCCAGCTTCGGATCGAGCCGGTGCCCGTCGTCCCAGCTGGTGGTGACGACGGCGGGCGGCCGCTCGGCGAGGTCGGGGGCCGAGGCGTTGACGGTCATGGTGTGCCCTCGGAGTCGGGGTTCGGCCGGCCCGTGAGCCGGTAGCGCAGGGTCTGGTCGTGGCCGAGCAGCGCGACGCGCACGGCGGCGGGCGCGTCGCCGCGGCGCACCGGCAGGCGGACGACGGCCGACGCGGGCCGGCCCTCCCGCCCGGGGACGGCCGCCGTCACGGACGCGGTGACGCGCCCGCCGGACGTCTCCAGCCACACGCGCAGCCGGTGGGTGCGGTCGGCGTGCTCGCCGTGGCCGACGAGCGAGACGGGGACGACGACGGCGCCGCGCTCGACGCCGGGCGCGCGCGTGAAGTACAGCTCGGTGTACGTGCTCGGCAACCGCGTGAACGAGGCGCGCAGCTCTTCGCGTACGTCCGGTACGGACCAGGCGGCGGCCGCGACGGCCACCACGGCGAGCAGCGCGAGCAGCGCGCGGCGCGCCCTGCCGCGCGGGGCGCGCCGGTGCCGGCCGTCCCGGGCGGAGCCGCCGCCGTCCT
>NZ_JAVSCF010000457.1:0-2384 GCF_031932565.1 Streptomyces sp. B1866 | reverse complement strand
GCCGGGTCGGCCTGCCGCCGGCCGCCCGCGCGGGGTGGCCCGTGACGAGGCGGCGAGGTCCGGCCGCCCGCCGCGGGCTGCCTGGGGCCCGCGGCGCCGCCGCGCGCGCTCAGCCCGGGGTCGGGGAGTCAGCGGCGTGACCGGTTCGGCGGTGTCGGCGGTTCGGCAAGCCAGCGGATCAGCGGTGGAAGCCGTTGGAGAGCCGGACCGCCGCGTCGATCACCGCGCTGCCGTACACCCGCCCCGGCGTGTGGGACATCCGGGCGACGGGCCCGGAGATGGACAGCGCGGCCACCACCCGGCCGCCCGGGCCGCGCACCGGGGCGGCCACCGCGGCGATGCCGTGCTCCCGGCTGCCGATGCTCTGCGCCCAGCCCTGCCGTCGCACGCCGGACAGGGTGGCCGCGGTGAACTGCGCGCCGCGCAGCCCCTCGTACAGGTCCTCGGGGCGCTCCCAGGCGAGCAGCACCTGGGAGACCGGCCCGGCGTTCATGGGCAGCGCGGCGCCGACCGGCACCCGGTCCTGGGCGGTCGGGTTGCCGGGCGCGGCGGCCTCGGCGACGCAGATGCGCATGTTGCCCCGGCGCCGGTAGAGCCGGGCGCTGGCGCCGGTCACGTCGCGCAGGTCGCCCAGCACCGGCTCGGCGGAGGTGGCCAGTTGGTCGCGGCAGGCCTCGACGGCCATCAGCCCGAGGCGCGGCCCGAGGATGAACCGGCCCTGCGGGTCGCGGGCCAGCAGCCGCAGCCGCTCCAGGGCCAGCACGAGCCGGTGCACGGTGGGCCGCTTCAGGCCGGTGTCGGAGACGAGCCGCGACAGCGACGCCGGGCCTGCCTCCAGCACGCCCAGCAGAAGCGACGCCTTGTCGAGCACCCCGACTCCGCTCTGCATTTCCTTCTCGGGCGCTGAGGTGGTCATGTGCCTGCCTCCTCGTCGAGCCGGTCGCTCCCGTGCGCGAGGACCGTCCATATCCTCGGCGTCCCCGGCATGTTCGGATCCTCGGCATTTCGTGAAACTTTTCGAGAAGACCCGGCGCGGCGGGAACAGCGTGTACCGGGCCTTCAACATTTCCAACGGCTCACGAGGGCGGTGAACCGTCGGTGAGAATTTCCTCTTCCGAAACGTCCGCGCCGCCCGGCTGCCGCCGTACCGCGTCGGACCGGAATCGGAATTCCCTCCCGCTCATGTGTATCCGCGACGCCATAGCGCCGCAATGACGGCTACAGGAAGCTGCCAGCCGAAGATGGGCTACCGGCGAGTCGGGGTCGGCGGCACGGCAGGCAGTAGCCCCAACTCGGCGGCGCGGACCCCCGCCTGGAACCGGGAGTTCGCCCCGAGGAGGCTCATGATCTCGGCGACGTACCGCCGGTAGGTGCGGACCGAGACGGCCAGCTCCCGCGCGGCGACCTCGTCGGTGACCCCCTGCCGCAGCCACTCCAGGATGGTGCGCACCATGGCGGTGCGGGCGCGGTCGCCGAAGTCGATGCGCTCGGTGACCGCCAGGGCGCTGCGCCAGATGCCGCCGAACAGCGTTTGCAGCGTCTCGATGACGCCCGCGTCCCGGATGGTCGAGGCGCGGCGGCCCACCGCCGAGTCCGCGCACACCAGCGCGGCCCGGCCGTCCACGATGACGGCCGCGAGCGGCGGCACGCGCGCGGCGCGCACCTCAAGGGCCGCGCCGTCCCCGGTGTGCCGGCGTACGAAGTCCCGGTCCAGCGTGTGCTGCGCGCACAGCACGCGCGTACGGACCGCCGCGCCGCCCGCCAGGAGCCAGTCGTGCAGCACGGAATACAGCGCGCGCGTGTGGGCGGTGTCGGAGGCGAGCACGATGTCGACCTCGCCGGACGCCTCGCCGAGCAGATCCCGGGCGGCGGCGAGAATATCCTCGTCGTCCGTCTCCACGGCGGCGACCCAGGAATTCCGGGTCAGCCGGTCCCGGTGTTTGACGACGGTGGATTCCACGAGGGCCCGGACGGCGAGGAGTTCCCGGGCGATGTCGTCCTCGATCCGCCCGCCGGCCGGCTCTCGGCGCGGCCCGCCGGCCGGCTCGCGGCGCCGGTCGCCGGTCCGGTCGCTTCCCGGCGCCGGGAGATCCGCGGGACCTCCGCCGCCGGGGTCCGGTGGACTTGCGGGGCCACCGGGCCCGTACGGGTCGCCGTACGGGCCGTACGGGCCGTCGTGCACGCCGTACGGGCCGTCGTACGGGCCGTGCACGCCGTACGGGCCGGCGGTGCCGTACGCGTCGTCGTACACGCCGTCGTACGCGCTGTGCGGACCGTACGCGTCGTCGTGCGCGGCCCGGTCTCCGCGGCCCTCGTCCCCGGCCGGGCCGCCGTCGACCGGGTCCGCGCCGGGGCGGCCGCGCGCGGCGGCGCGGCGCCGCGAC
>NZ_JAVSCF010000456.1:0-2387 GCF_031932565.1 Streptomyces sp. B1866 | reverse complement strand
GCCGCCCCGCGCGGCGTCCGGCCGGTCGCCGTGAGCGGGCCGCCGCGCGCCGCCACCGGCTCCGCGGTCCTGGTCGCGGTCGGCTGAGACGTCCGGCTCGCCGCCCGCACCGGTCTGCGGCTCGCCGTCGGCTCCGGCATCCGGCTCGCCGTCCCGGGGGGCGGGCGCCCGCCAGGTCAGGCGGACCGCGTCGGCCCGTACGCCCCGGCCCGCGACCTGCGTCCAGCCGTCGCCGGACACCGCGCCGAGCCGCCGCCAGCCCTGGCCGGGCACGTGGGCCTCCACCGAGCCCGGGGAACCGGCAGCGGGGTCCACCCGCGGCCTTCCCCGCGCGGGCGGCGCACTCGGCGCCGCGCTCGTCAGCGCCGTGACCGCCGTCAGCGGCCGGGCCCGGCCGAACCGCACGGTCACCGGCTCGCCGGAGGCCGCCACGGCCGTACCCGGGTCGCCGTCCGCGGCGGCGCGCTGGGCGGGCGAGGGGCCCGGCGGCGTCGCCCGGTCCGCGCCCGTCCACGCGTCCGCCCGCCGCACCGCCTCCGCCAGGAACGGCTCCAGCACGCCCTTGCCCACGGTCACCGGGCTCTCCGCGATCCGCTCGCGCAGCCGCCCGACCTCCCGCCGCGCGCGCCAGGCCGCCGCGCCGTCGCCGCGCGCCTGGGCGGTCAGCAGGTCCACGGCCCGCAGGCCCGCGTCGCCGTAGCGGCCGAGCTGGTCCAGCCACGGGCCCGCCTCGCCGCCCAGCGCCGCCGCCAGCCGCCGCGGGGCGCCGCCCATGGTGCGGAAGGCAGCGCGCAGCCGGTCGGCGGCCCGGTCCAGCCGGTCCGCGTCCGCGCCGCCCGCGCGCGTACCGCCCGTCTCCGTACGGCCGCCCTTCTCCGCGTCGCCGCCCTTGGTCGTACCGCTCGCGCCCGTACCGCCGCTCGCGCCCGTACCGGCCGTCCCCGGCAGCGCCGCCCAGAACGCGTCGATCAGCGGACGCAGGTACGCCGACTCCTCGCCCCCGAGCACCGAGGACGCCTCGTTCCCGGCGAGCGCGCGCAGGGCCGCGCGGGCGGCCTCGTCCGGCCCGGCCAGGTCGTCCACGGCCGCATGCCAGGACCGG
Organism: Streptomyces sp. B1866; assembly: GCF_031932565.1. Classification (NCBI taxonomy): domain Bacteria; kingdom Bacillati; phylum Actinomycetota; class Actinomycetes; order Kitasatosporales; family Streptomycetaceae; genus Streptomyces; species Streptomyces sp. B1866. The sequence goes on along the minus strand of NZ_JAVSCF010000456.1, from coordinate 1,285 downwards.
GCGGGCCGGTAGCCGCGCGGGTTCCACGCGAAGTCGGCCGCCGTGAACAGCGGCACGCGCGAGGCGGTCGGCTGCCGCATCGCACCTGCGACCAGCCCCGCCGACCCGCTGGCCACGGCCGGGTCGCGGCCGGTGTACGGGCCGAGGAAGAGCCGGTCTTCGGCGTAGTCGTTGACCGGGTAGTTGTCCATGGTCACCAGCGGGTGGCCGAACGCCTTCCGCGCGTCCGCCAGTTCCTCCCCGGTGATCGTCCGCGGCACCACGCCCACTCCGGTCCAGGCCACCTCCACCCGCGGATCCAGGGCCCGCGCCAGCGCGCGGCGGAAGTCGGTGGCCCCGTCCTGGTAGTACTCGGTCGGCATCAGGGACAGCGGGGCAGCGCCCGGGTGCGCGTCGGCCAGGTGCGCGGCGAGCGCGCCCGCGATACGGGCCTGGGCCCGCGCGGCCGCCTCCGGGCCCGAGCCGAAGGCGTGCCGGTCGGCGCCGCAGTGCCACTCGCTGTAGCTGACGTCCTGCACCTGGAGCTGGAAGGCGCGCACGCCGAGCGCCCACATCGCGTCCACCTTGCGCAGCAGCGCCCGCAGGTCGGCCGCGGAGTTGAAGCACAGCGACTGGCCGGGCGCGACCGCCCAGCCCAGGACGACGTGGTTGCGCCGCGCCCGGTCCGCGAGCTGCCGGAACTCCGCCCGCCGCGCCGCCGGGTACGGGTCGCGCCAGCGCAGCTGCCGGTAGGGGTCGTCGCCGGGCGCGTAGAGGTATCGGTTCTGCTTCGTGCGCCCCAGGAAGTCGAGCAGCGCCAGCCGGTCCCGGTGCGACCACGGCTCGCCGTAGAAGCCCTCCGCGGTGCCGCGCACGGCCGCCTCCGGCCAGTCGCGGACGGCCACCCCGGCGACGGCGTACGCGCGGTGCCGCGCACCGCCCCGCGCGGGCGCGTACGAGCCGTCCGGCCCGCCCGGGACGGGCACGAGAAGCTGCCGGAGGGTCTGCACGGCGTGGAACAGCCCGTCCGGGCCGACGCCGGACAGGGCCACCGTGGGCAGGCCGTCCGCGTACCCGGCCGCGAGGCGGTAGCCGCCCGGCCGCAGGTCGCCCCGCGCGGGCGCGCGCAGCGCCCGCAGCGCCTCCTCCGCGCCCTGGCCGCCGACGCGCACCACCAGGCCCCGAGGCCGGTGGCGCGGCCCGCCGGGACCGGCCTCGTGGACGGTGCGCACCCCGGCGCCGCGCAGCAGGGCGCGCAGGGCGTCCAGCGCGTACGGGTCGGGTCCGCCGCCGGGTCCGCCGTCGG
>NZ_JAVSCF010000455.1:0-2391 GCF_031932565.1 Streptomyces sp. B1866 | reverse complement strand
GGGACGGCGCGGGCTGGGCCTGAGCGGGCGGGGACTGCGCGGGCGGGGACTGCGCGGGCGGGGACTGCGCGGGCTGGGCCTGAGCGGGCGGGGACTGCGCGGGCGGGGACTGCGCGGGCGGGGACTGCGCGGGCGGGGCGAAGCCGGGGGCGCCGCCCTGGCCGGGGGGCGCGAAGCCGGGGACCGCGTCCTGGGCCGGCTGCTCCTCCTCTTCCAGGACCTCGCCGCCGAAGTTCTTCAGCAGCGCGTCCAGGCCGCCGTCGAAGCCCTGTCCGACCGCGGCGAACCGCCACTCGCCCTTGAGGTAGAGGTCGCCGACCATCACCGCCCGCTCGGTGCTGAACTCGGCGCCGCTGAAGGCGTACCGGGCGACCTCCTCGCCGCCCGCGACGATCCGGATGTAACCGGGGCCGACCTGCGACATCTGGCCGGCGCCGTCGATGGCGGCGGTGAAGGAGAGCTTCTGGATGTGCGCGGGGACGCGGTCCAGGGTGACGCGGAACGACTGGGTGTCGCCGGCCTGCTCGCCGAGCTGCTGGATCGCCTCCTCCGGGGACTTGGGCTGGTTGAAGAAGATGAAGTACCGGTCGTCGGACAGGCGTTCGTCGGCGTCGAGGCCGAAGCAGCTGATGTCGAAGGACAGTCCCGGCCCGGCGACGCACACGCCGACGTACAGGTCCCTCCCCGCCGTCAGATCACTGAGCCTGGCCTTGTGGCCGCGCTGGAATTCCCTGGCCATACGTAACGACCGTCCCCCGTTCCGGTACTGGAAGAGTGCATGTGCGCGCCAGGCTAGCCGCTGCCGCCGACAAAGAGCGACGCCGGGGCGCGGAAGACGGTTCCCGGGTTCGCGGGACGCCCGGGCGGCCCTGCCACCCGCACCGCACACCGGACACGGCGCACCGGAACGCGGCGGACCGGGCACTCCGGCCGCCGGGACGGCCGGCACGCGCGGGACCGCCGGTTCACTCGCTCCCGGCGACGGGGAGGTGCGGCAGCCGGTCGGCGGCGACGACGCCCTCCAGGTACCCGCGGGCGCGCTCCGTGCGCGGGTAGGCTTCCAGCAGCTCCCAGAAGCGGGGCCCGTGCCCCGGCACCAGCAGGTGCGCCAGCTCGTGGACCAGGACGTAGTCCAGCACGTACTCGGGCATGCCCTGCAACCGGTGGGACAGGCGGATGCTGCCCTCGGCCGGAGTGCACGAGCCCCAGCGGGTGTTCTGGTTGGTCACCCAGCGGACCGAGGCGGGGCGGGCGCGGCCTTCGAGGTACTGCTCGGACAGCCAGGCGGCGCGGGCGGCCAGCTCGGCGTCGCCCAGCATGCGCTTGCTCTCCTGTGCCGCGAGCTTGTCGAGCATCACTCCCACCCAGCGCCGCTCCTCGGCCTCGGACATGCGGGCGGGAATGAGGACGATGGTGCGGTCGCCCTCGCGGTAGGCGGAGACCGTTCTGCGCCGGCGCGCGCTTCGGCGGACCTCGACGGCGCTCGCCTCCGGCTCCCGGCTCTGCGACGGGACCGAGGCGCTGCGCGGTGATGCGTCGGCGCTCTGCAGGGGTTCGGCGGGCACGCCCCGACGTTACCCGCTCGCGGCGCGTGAAGTCCCGCCCCGCACGCGCTTGGTGGACAAACGCGCCCCAGCACGCGGAATTTATACGACAATCGCACGCTACCTGTGGATAACTTTCGGCTGGGAAGCGTCGGAGCCCGCATGCTGAAGGTGGTGACGGGACCGCTTTCGGCACACGATTCCCGGCCGCCCGCGGCGTGCGGACGGCCGGTGGGGGGGACAGCTATGCATCCGATGCTCAAGCCCGCGCTGCGGCGCGGCTGGCGGGACAGGGACACGGTGCAGTTCGGGATCGCACCGGCCCACGCGGTGGTGGTCGGTCCGGTGGACACGGCCACGGGCAGCTTCCTGGAGTTGCTGGACGGCACGCGCGGCCTGCCGCTGCTGCGGCAGGAGGCGCGGGCCCTGGGCCTGCCGGAGGGGCGGGCCGACGCGCTGGTGGAGCGGCTGGCGGCGGCCGGGCTGCTGGACGATCCGACGGGCGGCGGCCCGGCCGCGGCGGCGGTGCGGGAGCGGGCGGGCGCACTGGACCGGCTGCGGCCCGATCTGGCGTCGCTGTCGGTGCTGCATCCGGAGCCGGGGGCGGGCCTGCGCGTGCTGGGCGCGCGGCGGGCCATGCGCGTGCAGGTGCGGGGCGCGGGCCGGGTGGGCGCGGCGGTCGCCGCCCTGCTGTCGGCCTCGGGGGTGGGGCGGGTCGACGTGCTGGACGGCGGGTGCGTGGAGCCGTGGGACGTGACCCCGGGCGGCCTGTCCGCCGAGCAGATCGGCCAGCGGCGCGAGGCGGCCGCACGCCGCCTGGTGCGCCAGGCCGCGCCCGGGCCCGGTC
>NZ_JAVSCF010000454.1:0-2412 GCF_031932565.1 Streptomyces sp. B1866 | reverse complement strand
TTCCAGGCATCATGGAACTACCCCTTCCAAGGGCTAGGGGGGCGGCGACTGCTTGGCGGTAGGGCGCCGCCCCTCGATTCGTCTAGGAGGCTTGCCCCCGTCAAGGGGGGTTGCCTCCGCTGTGGAGGAGCTTAAGGCAAGCCCCCTTGCGTGCGTCAACCCCCATTGGTGGATAGACTCATGCCATCGCGGCGGGCACCGCCGCTGAGCAGGGGAGGCGAGTCGAAATGATCGAGATCCAGGGCCTCGGAGAGGTGGGCGATCCGGCCGACCGGGCGCGGCGTGCCGGTGTCTTGATCGATGAGCACCAGGCGGCCATCCTCGAACTGTCCCGAATGCGCCGTGAAGCACTGGAAGAGATGCTTTCCGGCGGGATGACTCAGGCACACATCGCTGAAAAGGTGGGGATGACCAGGGCGCGAGTCGGTCAGCTCCTGTCCTCCGGTCCCCGTCCGGAGCGGATCTTCCTGGGCAGTGGGCCGCTAACGGTGGCGTTGGGCGGGAAGCGCGAGGCTGAAAAGCCCAAGCTCGCAGTGTCGGCGGAAATGCTTGCTTCCTACGAATGCATTTCCGAAATCGCCCAGTCCCTGAATCTAAAGGTTCAAAGCGAAGTGGTTCCACCGCCAGGAATGGTGAAGCTGAACCGCCCCAATCTGATCGTACTTGGCAGTCCCCGCATTCTTCCGTTTGTTGGGCAAGTCTTGGAGTCGGACGAGATTCTAGGCTTTGAAAGCGGTGAACGAGGGTGGTATCTCCTGAACCGCGCAACGGGCGAAGAGTTCCACTCGCCCGTCAAGGATGGTAGGCACGAAGATTACGCGTACATTGGTCGCCTTCCGCGTCCGGATGGGCGTGGAACTTTCCTCTACATTGCCGGTATACACGGCCCGGGAACGTTGGGTGCTGTGCGCTACTTGGAAGGCCATCTAGAGGCGCTATACCGAGAGGTCAAGACTCGGCGGTTTTCCTTGATTATCCACTGTGTCTTCGGGCAGAAGACAGGTGAGCTAGAGACCGTGAAGCCTGTGACCCAGCTCTACCGGCACGAGGGAGTGTCGTGATGCGCGTACTGAGTGAATCGCAAGCTGGTAGCCCGCCGAAGGCGAATGAAGACTGGGTGAGCGCTACTCGGGAACTGATCATCGTCCTGGATGGCGCTACGGCCCGCACGGATACTGGTTGCGTGCACGGAGTCTCTTGGTATGCCAAGAATCTTGGATCGGCCATCGAGGAATTCGCGCAAGATGCCGATCTTCCACTCAAGGAAGTGTTGCGGAAAGCGATCTGCCGCGTTGCCGGACTGCACTCCGAGTGTGACTTGAAGCACCCCGGAAGTCCGTCAGCGGCAGTTGCGATTGTCCGCCTCGGGGTGTCGCTAGATTATCTAGTGCTCGGGGATGTCAGTTTGGTTATTTGCGGCAGTGCTGGGGTCTCCGTCGTGACCGATCCGCGCGTCAGTTCAACCGCCCGTGCTGAGCGAGCAGAAGCAGACCGCCACCCTATCGGTTCCCCGGAAAAGGAAGCGGCGCTTTTGCGAATGAAGGCGGGAGAGTTGGCCGCGAAAAATCACGAAGGCGGATACTGGATCGCTGCATCCGAGCCCTCGGGCGTGGACCACGCTCTCACTGGAGCGGTGGACCCTGCCAGCGTGCGTGACCTGGCAGTATTCACCGATGGGGCGGCGCGCATTGTGGACCTGTTCTCCGAGTCAAGTTGGGCGGACGTGCTCACGGAACTTCGGGAGGCAGGCCGTCCGGTAGAAATCATCGGCCGTGTTAGGTCGCTGGAAGACTCCGATGCGCGTGGGGAGCGATGGCCACGCAACAAGAAGAGTGATGATGCAACCATCGTTTATGCGGACTTGCGTCTGGGGTGAGTAAGAANAGGTCGCTGGAAGACTCCGATGCGCGTGGGGAGCGATGGCCACGCAACAAGAAGAGTGATGATGCAACCATCGTTTATGCGGACTTGCGTCTGGGGTGAGTAAGAAGGACCGCCCTGCGGGCGGGCGTTTGTCGGCGCGCCGTCGGCCGTGGGGCCGACGGCCGTCGCGCGTCTGCGGCCGGACGTGCGCCGGGGCGGCCTCCAGGACGGGCCGCCTGCCTGCTCCGGCCCTGTCAGGGGCTCCCGAGGCTTTTCAGTGGGGGGCGGCCGGTTCCCCCTCTGAAAAGCCTCGGAGTTCCCGCATGCTGCGGTGGAGGGCCGACGGCAGACGGACCGTGCGCGGCCGTGGCCGCAGGAAGAGACCACGCCCGCCCCGGCCGGTGTGGTCTCTTCGGTGCCTGAGCCGCATTGAGCCGCGCCTCGGGGCCATAGCGGGTCCACCAAGGCCCCCCTCCCTAAGAGCCTCCCGGCGGCATACCCGGCCGCAGACGCGCGACGGCCTCAGCCTCACGGGCCGACCGCGCGCCG
>NZ_JAVSCF010000453.1:0-2418 GCF_031932565.1 Streptomyces sp. B1866 | reverse complement strand
GTGCAGGTGCCAGGCCGCGTCCACCTTGGGCCGCATGACGCGCGCCAGCTGCTCGGCGGTCAGCGACTCCACCACGGCGTCGTCCATGACGCCCGCCGCGTGGACCACGGCGGTCAGCGGCTGCTCCAGCGAGCCGAGGAGGTCGGCGAGCTGGTCGCGGTCGGCCACGTCGCAGGCCGCGACCCGGACCTTGGCGCCCAGCTCCTCCAGCTCGGCGACCAGGTCGGCCACCCCGTCGGCGGCCGGGCCACGGCGGCTGACCAGCAGCAGGTGCCGGATGCCGTGCCGCTCGGCCAGGTGCCGCGCGAACCGCGCGCCCAGACCGCCCGTACCACCGGTGATCAGCACCGTGCCGTCCGGATCCAGCGACCGTACGGCGTCGGACGCGTCCGTGTCGGCACGCGCGAGCCGCGGCGCCAGCACCCGGCCCGCGCGTACGGCCACCTGCGGCTCGTCCACGTCCAGCAGCGCGCGCCACTCCGGCTCCGCGCTCTCGTCGGCGTCCACCAGCAGGAGGCGGCCCGGGTGCTCGGACTGGGCGCTGTGGACCAGGCCCCACACGGCGGCCTGCGCCACGTCCGGCGACTCGTCGCCCACCGCGACAGCGCCGCGGGTCACCACCACCAGCCGCGTCTCGCGCAGCCGCTCGCTCGCCAGCCAGCGCCGCACCAGCTCCAGCGCGCTCTCGGCGACCGCGCGCGGCGCCTCGGCCGCGTCGCCCGCCGCGCCGGGGGCCGGGATCGCGGTGACGACCGCGTCCGGCGCCTGCCAGCCGTCGGCCAGCGCCTGCTCCAGCGCGTCCAGATCCGCGAACCGCTCGCCGTCCACGACGACGTCACCGAGGCTCGCCAGCCGCACCAGACGCGGCGCCTCGCCCGGCACCGCGACCCAGTCGACCTGGTACAGCGGACGCTGCCCGCCCTGCCGGGCGGCCTCAAGCTGCGCCTGCTCCACCGGGCGGACGTCGAGGCGGCCCACGCTCGCGACCGGGCGGCCGTCGTCACCGGCGATGTCGAGCCGCAGCGCGGAGTCGCCCGCCAGGCCGATCCGCACCCGCAGCCGCGTACGGCCGGACTCGTCCAGCCGCACCCCGGACCAGGAGAACGGCAGCCCGCCCGTGGCGCTGGGCCCCCGGTCGAGCATGCCGAGCCCGCCGTGCAGCGCGGAGTCGAACAGCGCCGGGTGCAGCCCGAACCCCTGGGCGGAGCCCGCGACCTCCGGCAGTTCCAGCTCGGTGTAGACCTCGTCGCCGAGGCGCCACGCCGACTGGACGGCCCGGAAGGCGGGGCCGTAGTCGAAGCCCATGTCGGTCAGGTGCGCGTGTTCGTTCACCCCGGCGTACAGCGTCTCCACGGCGACCGGCTCGGCACCGGCCGGGGGCCACTGGAGGGGGAACGGCTCGGCCGGCCGCGCCTCGGCGGCCAGCCAGCCGCGCCCGTGGCAGGTCATCTCCCGCTGCCCGTCCTCGTCACCGGAACCGGACTCGGGCCGGGAGTAGACCGCCACCTCTCGGCGGCCGTCCTCGACGGCCCGTCCGACGGTGACCTGGATCTGCCGCGCGGCGTCCTCCTCCAGCAGCAGCGGAGCCTCGATCACCAGCTCGTCCAGCACCGGGCAGCCCACCTCGCGGCCGGCCGTCAGCGCCATCTCCACCAGCGCCGTGCCCGGCACCAGGACCAGTCCGAACACCACGTGGTCCGTGGTCCACGGCTGGGAGTCGATGGACATCCGGCCGGTGAACAGCCACTCGTCCCGGTCGCCCACCGGCACCGACGCCGCCAGCACCGGGTGTCCGACCCGGCCGAGACCGGCCGCGGCGGCGTCCCCGGCGCCCGCGCCGGGCGTCAGCCAGAACCGCTCCCGCTGGAAGGCGTACGTCGGCAGCGCGACCTGCCGGGCGCCGGTGCCCGCGTAGAAGCCGGGCCAGTCCACCTCGACTCCGGCCACGTGCGCCTCGGCGAGCGAGGCCACGAACCGGTCGAGACCGCCCTCGTTACGCCGCAGGGAGCCGACGACCGCGACCCGGTCCTGGGCGCCGTGCGCCTGGACGGTCTCCTCGACCGCCATCGTCAGCACCGGATGCGGGGACATCTCGATGAAGAACCCGGTGCCGTTGTCCACCAGCGCCCGGATCGCGGGCTCGAAACCCACCCGGCCACGCAGGTTGCCGTACCAGTACGCGGCGTCCAGCACCTTGGTCTCGATGAACTCACCGACAGCAGTGGAGTAGAAGGGAATCCGGCCCGACACCGGCTCAATGGGAGCCAGAGCCTCCAGCAGCTCCGCCTCGATCGCCTCCACCTGCGCGGAGTGCGAGGCGTAGTCCACCGCCACCCGACGCGCCCGCACCCCGTCCCGCTCGCAGGCCGCGATCAGCTCGTCCAGCGCCTGCGGGTCACCGGCGATCACCACCGTGGC
>NZ_JAVSCF010000452.1:0-2427 GCF_031932565.1 Streptomyces sp. B1866 | reverse complement strand
TCCCGGGCGCCCCCGGCCCGGTGCCGCCCGCCGCCGCGGGCCCCGCCCCGGTGCCGGGCGCCGCGGTCCCCGGCCTCGCGCCTCCCGGCGGGTACGCGTATCCGCCGCCGCCCCCGCCCACCGGCCAGCCGACCGTCGGCCCCGGCTACATGGCCGTGCTCCGCTACCGCGCGCACGACGGCTCCGAGCAGCAGGTCATACGCCGCTCGGCGCCCGGCACGCCGCACCCGGAGTGGCAGATCCTGCACGAGCTGCGCGCGCTGAACGTACCGCCGCAGCAGGTGCTGGAGCTGCACACCGAGCTGGAGTCCTGCGACCTGCCCGGCGGCTACTGCGTGCGCATGATCCGGGAGACCTGGCCGCAGGTGCGGATCAGCCACACCGCCCCGTACGGGCGGGACCACGCCACTCGCCAGCAGGGCGTGCGGCACCTGATCGAGCATCAGGGGGAGCTGCACCAGGTCGCGGACGGCCCGGCCCGCCCGGCGCCGTACCGGGTGCCGCTGCCGCACCCCAGCCAGGTGCGGCCGGTGCCGCCGGTGCCGGTGGAGGCGGTGGGCCACGAGCTGGCGCAGGCGTACGGTCCGCAGGGCGTGTTCCGCTTCGACCAGCGGGCGGTGTCGCGGCAGGGCGTGCCCGACGTCGTGGCGCAGACGCTGGTGTGGGCCGGGATGCCGCTGGACGCGGGGCCGTTCTTCTGGGCGCAGGCGCAGCCGGGCCGCCCGGTGCCGACGCTCGGCGAGCTGGCGGCCGAGCGCGGCGTGCAGGCGGCGCCGGACGCCGGTTCGTACCTGGTGATGGGCAACGACTTCGGCCGTCAGCTGTGCGTGCAGTACGGCACGGCGCACATCGTGGCCGTGCCGCTGGAGGCCGGGCCCGGCGGGCAGTCGGTGCCGCCGCAGTTCGTCAACAGCGGGCTGCTGGAGTTCGTGCGCTGCATGGCGATGCTCGGCCGGATGTGGCGCCTGCGGTACGGGCTGACGCCGGAGCAGGCGGGCCGCTGGACGGTCGACTTCCAGGCGCAGCTCGCGTCCCTGGACCCGGCCGCGCTGTCCACGCCGGAGAACTGGTGGGCGGTGCTGCTGGAGCAGATGTGGGACGGCCTGCTGTAGCCACCCGGCCCGGCCGCGCGGCCGGTGTACGACGGCGAGGGCGCCCGGCCGGTCCGTGACGACGCGATGTCGCGCGGACCGGCCGGGCGCCCTCCCCTTTTTCCGTCTTTCCCTTCATTTCGGCTTCCCCCTGCCCATCCGCGACCCCTTCTCCAGTGAGATATGTGGAGTGTCGCGTTATGGGTGATTCACTCCTATCTACAAGGATGTGTAACTGGAGCGCCTGGCATTCCGGATAAAGGGGTTTCAAGGATGAGCGCATCGGTGACACCTGACGGCTTCGCCATCGTGGCGGGACGGGCCCGCGGCTACCACCGTGAGCAGGTCGACAGCATGGTGGCGGAGCTGTCGCAGTCGCGCGACGCGGCGTGGGAGCGCGCCGCGCGCCTGACGGTCCTCGCCAACGAGCTGACCGCCGAGGCCGAGGATCTGCGCGAGACGGTGGCCCGGCTGCCCGCCCAGACCTACGAGTCCCTGGGCGAGCGGGCCCTGCTGATCCTGACGGCGGCCGAGGCCGAGGCGGCGGACCTGCGGGCGCGCTCCAAGGCGGCGGCCCGGGAGAGGTGGGAGGCCGCGGACGCCGCGGCCCGGGCGGCGCGCGAGGCCGCCCGCCAGGACGCCGAGCGGAGCCGCGCGGAGGCCGAGGCGCGGGCGCGCGGCGTGCTGGACGCGGCGCGTGCCGAGGCGGACCAGCTGCACGCCGCCTCCAGCCGGGACGCCGCGGAATGGCGGGCGGAGGCGCTGGCGGCGCTGAAGGACGTACGGCAGCGCACCGCGGCCGCGCTCGCCGACCAGGAGCGGGAGTACGCCGAGCGGTGGGAGGAGGCGACCCGCGACCTCGCCGGGCGGGAGGGCGCCGAGGAGGCCCGGCTGGCCGACCTGGAGGAGTACGCGCGATCCCGGCTGGCCGAGGCCAAGCAGGCGTACGCGGAGGCGGAGGAGGCCGCACGCTGCCAGGAGGAGGACGCGCGGGCCCAGGCCGACGACATCCTGGCGCGGGCGCGGGCCTGCCAGGAGCACCTGGAGCGGGAGACCGCGCGCATGCTGCGCGCGCACGCCGAGCGGCACGAGGAGTTGCAGGCGCACCTGGACCGGGTGCGCGGCAGCCTGGCGGTGCTGACCGGCCGGCCCGTCGACGACGGCCTGGACCCCGGCCCGGCCCGGGCGGACCGCGCGCCGGAGCCGGAGGCGGAGGCGGTGCACGCGGCCGGCGGCGCGGGCCTGGGGCCGGCCGGACCGGGCCCGCTGCCCGGCTCCGGGACCGTGACCGGACCGGTGACCGGCTCCGTCCCCGGCCCCACGCCGGGCGAACCGG
>NZ_JAVSCF010000451.1:0-2469 GCF_031932565.1 Streptomyces sp. B1866 | reverse complement strand
CCGGGGTTGGTTGCGGCTGGCGGGTGTCCTGCCGGTGGCGGCGGCTTCGGCGCACCACCTCCAGTACAACTACGCCGCCGAGCACCCTCGCGACCATGGCGCGCAGTCGTTGGTCGACGGGCTGGGCGGGTGGTTGTGGCTGGTGCCGCTGGGGTGCTTGGCGGTGGCGATGGCGGCGGACTGGTGGCAGGTGCGGCGGGCCAGGCTCGTGGTGCCGGGGGTGCTGTTGGGCGGCGAGCGTGCCGGGCGGCCGGGGGCGCTGGGGCTGGCGGGGTACGGAGCGTGGTGTGTGCCGTGGTCGGCGCTGCTGGTGTGGCGGTTCGCCCGGTTGCGCAGGGCATTGCTGTACACGGCCTTCCGGCCCGCCTACGCCGGGCGGGAGGTGCTGCACCAGGCAGTCGTTCAAACGGTGGCCCGGTTGGACGCCTCCGACCATGAGGCCGCTTGGCGCGGCGTGGGCTGGCGTACCATCCGTCAGGCGCACCGCGAGGGCAGGGGCACACGCCGCAGGTGGACCATCCTGCTCTCGCTGGTTCTGGCCGTCCCGGCGGTGCTGTTCTGGGGCGTCGCCTCCTTCCCGGGGCAGTCCGGGGTGCGGGAGTGGTTCACCACGGGCGCCGGGCCGCGGCTCCTGGTCGGCTTCGGGATCGCGGGCCTGGCATGGACCGGCTGGCTGCTGATCCGCCTTGCGACCACCTGGCGTGCCACCCAGGCGACCCCGCTGGCCGAGACCCTGACCGTCCTGCGCTTTCGCCTGTGGACCGCTCTCGGCACGGCCGTCACCGGGATGCTGCTGTTCGTCCGCCTGCAAAACGGCATGGCCCCCACCGACGCGATCATCCCCAACCGCCTTCACCTCATCGACGCCCTCCACAACTTCCTCGCCTACGCCGGAGCCGCCCTCCTCCTGCTCGCCCTCTTCGCTCTCTTCCCGCCCGGCGGCGGCCTCGCCCTGGCCACCACCGGAGTCGCCGCCGGGACCCTGTCCGCCGAAGCGGCCATCCATGCCGCCGCCCTCGGCACCCTCGGCATCGTCTTGATGTCGGCGTCCGAAGGGGGCAGCGGTGGCAACATAGACGGCTGGAACGCGTGGCCACGGGAGAAACGCAAGGGCAAGACGAAACCGGAACACCGTGCCGACATCAAGAACGACGAAGGGAAGAACGGATCGCATACCATCGATCGCCACGTGAACAAGACGACGCATGACATGCGCAACCGACTCCGGGCCGACGCCAATTTGAAGGCGGACTCCCGATTCATTGACGAGAATTCAGCTCAACGGTTCACTGACGAGGCGATACGCAGAAAACAAGGCATGGTAGAAACCTGGCTGAAGGGGGGAAGGTCGAGACTGGAGCTTCCGCGGGTGGAGTTCGGTGAACAAACGGGGCTGACGCTCAGCCGGTCAGACTTCCTGCACGGAAATCCTCCGAGTCGGGTCGATGGTGTGAAAGTTATCCTGAAACGTGACCCGTCGGCCCCGGGCGGCTTCCGGGTGCTTACGTCCTATCCCGTACCCTGATGGTTGCTGCGTTCGAACGGAGCTTTCATGGATTCTTCATCGCCGCCCGGACATCGGTTCGCCGAGCTGCAGAATCTACTCGCATTTTATACCCAGGCGGGTTTCGTTTTCTCGGATACGCCGACCGAGCGCGGGCCCGCGCTGGACGCGTATCTTAGGGTCTGTGCCCGGGATCCGCAGAGGGCTGCGCAGGCGGTGCGGGAGATCGACGACCTGCTGACGGTGGGGCTGTTTTCGGAGGAGATCTCGGATGATGTGGATCTGATGCCAAGGGTGCGGCCGACGGGAGGGAGGAATGTCGAGGAGTCCCTGCGCATCGCTCGTGATCACATCGACGCGTGCCTGCGGGATCGGAGTCTGTTCCCAGTCGGGCGTCCACAGATGGGTTTGGAGTGGTATGAGCGGTTCCCGGGGCTGCGGCATCTTCTCGGCGCCTACTTCCACCAGGACCACTTCGATGAATACTCCAGCGACAGTGAGGCTGTTGAGGACTACCTGAGAGGGACGCCCCAAGAGGATATAACTCCCGTTCTCGAGGAAGTTCCGGAGCTGCTGGCCATGGTGGAATCAGAAGAGGATCTTGACCGGGTCACCACGGCGCTGGGCTCGCAGGTCTCTCCGCCGGACGGACTCACGTATCGGCAGTGGATCACGAGCCTGGCCGACATCATCCGGCAGCACCTGAGCGGAAAACCAGCGCCGGAAGAACCAAGCTGAGCTCCATGGCAGCTGTACCTTCCACTGGTACCAGCGGGGTGGACATGCGGGAAGCGGGAGACTCTCGGCGGCTGCGGGACTGGAACCAGGCCGCGGGGTATGGGACCGGCTGCCCATGTGCCGCTGGCGAGCTGAACGCCGCCGCCCGTCCGACTGGTCGCGCTGCGTGGTCGACTTCAGCCACGTGAGGGCGCTAGCCTCAATACCAGTGACTTAAGATCTGTTGC
>NZ_JAVSCF010000450.1:0-2498 GCF_031932565.1 Streptomyces sp. B1866 | reverse complement strand
GCGGGGGCGGGCGGATCTGGTGGTGACGATGTGACGGCCGCCTGCCGTGAGGCGTGCGCCCGGTTCCGCGTACGGAGCGCCGAGGCCGGTACGCCTACGGCCGACAGGTCAGGATGCCGCCGAGGCAGGTGACCGTGAAGGAGCCGTTCGCGGTGACGGCGGCGAACTCTGCCATGCCGTTCATGCAGGTGGCAGTGGAAAGGTGCTCACCCGGCGTCCGCCCGATGACTCCCACCACAGTTCGTGACGGCCGTCACTGCCTACCTCCAGACCGTAGGAGGCCAGTGGAGGACGCCCCGCCGCCAGCCAGCTCTCGGCCACCACGCACAGCTCGTCCCACAACCGACGCGGCCCGTTCTCGACGGCCTGGGCCTCATCCTCGTGGTTCTGCCGGACACGCGCCCAGGACCCGGTGACGTGATCGGCGAGCACGTATTCCTTTCCGGCGCGGGAATCGAGTGTCACCTGCCGCACGCCCGGCATCGCAACCGACCGCAGGAACACCACCATGCGCTCCTCCAGCACCTCCCAGCCCGGGAACGGCACGCGCCGCGTGGCGCCGTTGCCGTCCGCGAGCGCCAGATCGTCTCTGGTGGTGGGAGAAACCTGTTCGGTGGTGCGGCGGATCGGCGTGAAACTCGCGTAATCCAGGAAGGGACCGCTGGCCGGTCCTCCCGGCTGGCTGACGGTCAAGCGCACCAGCCCGAAACCGACACTGGCCAGGATGACGCCACCCGGTCGGACCTGCCGCAGCCATGACTCTGGGATACGGGCGACGCCGCAGGTCGCGATCAGCCGGTCATACGGCGCGCGCGGGGAGAACCCTGCCGCTCCGTCACCGCACACGGCTGCGGGCCGGTATCCGGCACGCTCCAGGGACCTCCGAGCCGTGTCCACCAGGCCCGGGTCCACGTCGATGCTGGTCACCCGGTCACTGCCCAGCCGGTGAGCCAGAAGCGCCGCGTTGTACCCCGTGCCGGTGCCGATTTCCAGCACGTTCATGCCGTCCCGGACCTGAAGTGCTTCCAGCATGAGGGCCATCAGGCTGGGCGCTGTGGAGGAGGAGGTGGCGGACCCTTCGGCGTCCCGCTGGGTGAGCAGTGGGGTGTCGGTGTAGACGGCGGCCAGGGCGTCGTCGCGCGCGGCCACGTCGCCCAGGTCCCAAACGCGGTGGTCACCGTCTGGCGAGGGCACCGCGAAGTGACTCAGGAACGCCTCCCGGGGGACCGCCCGGAAGGCGTCCAGCCACGCGGGGTCACGCAGGTATCCGCCTCTGGCGAGCTGCTCGGCCAAGCGGTGGCGCAGGGCTTGCGCGTGCGGGGATGGCGAGGTGGTGGTCACGGTCACTCCAACTGCCCGTTGGGGGTTCAGGTCCCCTATGAACGTCCAAGCGCCTTCGGGGGGCACGATCCAGTCGGATGCCGCGAACACCAGCCCGAAGTGGTCCATCAGCCGGTGCAGGCCGTCGACCACGTTGGAGGCCGAGGCTGCCGAACAGGCTCCGGGCAGCCCGCTCACGTTTGAGACTGGGTGCCCCGCCGGGCGACGGCGAGGAGGTGGGAGTCGGCGGACGCCCGCCCGGTATCAGCACTTTCCGTGCCCACGCGATCGCGATACGTTGTGATCCCGTCGAACAGGAGCGAGTTACGTGGAAGAGGACACGCCCTCGGTGGGCCGCCTCGACGGCGCCTGGGTGCGCGGCGAGCTGTCGCAGGACGACCGCAAGGAGTTCGAGGCCGCGTTCGCCTTCGCACTCGCGGGCGTACGCATCACGTACGAGGTGGAACCGCTCGCCGAGGTGGTACGGACCTGGTGGACCGTCGCGGGCGGCGAACAGGACACGGCGGACGCGGACCGCTACCGCTCGGCCCAGGACGCGACCATCACCCGGCGCGGCCATCCCCCTCAGCAGGACCCCACACGTTGGGTGGACCGCACCGGCCCGGCGGTCCACGCCGCGCTGTCCCCGGACGACCGGGTCCGGTTTGAACTGGACTTCGCGGGAGCCGCCGACCACGCGGCCGCGACCTTCGACCACCGCCGCCTGCTGGGCGTCGTCCACGCGTGGTGGGGGGCCGCGCTCCGGCACGCCAACCCGGAGCACGTGCGCAAGGACATGGAGATGGTCCGCCGTATCGAGGCGGGCGACGAGACGGTCTACGGGCGCGACGAGGGAGACGAGTAGGCATGGCGTACGAGGTCCGCTTTGTGACCGAGGCCCGAAGGCAGCGGGACTCCCTGGGCTCCCCGGCGCGCAGGGAGTTGGAGAAGGTCCTGAACGAATTACGCCGCGACCCGTACCGGAAGGCCAAGAAGGGCGCCGAGGGCGTGTGGTGGCGAGACTTCGGCGGCAGCGGGCAGGTCATGTACCTGGTCTCCGACCAGATCGTAACGGTCACCGTGCTGCGGCTCACGTACGTGTGACGCTCGGGCGCCCCTTGGGCAAGCAATGCCCCGGCACACGCGAGGCTCCGAGGCCCGCCGCTTCGTCCTGACCT
>NZ_JAVSCF010000449.1:0-2503 GCF_031932565.1 Streptomyces sp. B1866 | reverse complement strand
AGGTCGTCCGGCTGGAAGTACAGGCCCCTGCTGCGCGGAGCACCATTACCGCAGCTGCGGCTACCTGACCCGGGGCCCAGGGCGGCAGGTTACGGCACGTCAGGCTCCGTGCCCCGGTGGCGTTCCGCCGTGGGGCGGGGCGATGTCAGGGAGTGCGGCAGGCTGGAGGGCGCGGAATGCACGCCCGCGCGGGTGCGACGCCGTCGTCGTACGGACTCACCCAGCCGGGTCGGCACCGGCCGCCGGGGCAGCCGGGCCCCCGCTGGAGACGGCCGGGACCAGGAGCGCTCTGCGCACCTCCGGACGGCGGAGCAGCGGCAAAATGTCCGGGCTCGCGGCGAAGAAGACGTCAGCGGCCTCGTGCACCGCCTGCCGCAGCATGTACTGGCACACGTCGGCGAACGGCTGGTCCCGGATCGCGGCCAGGTAGTCGGCAGCCCGTCGGATGTCTCCGTCGCGGTGTGCCCGCCACCAGCCTTCGATGTGGTGGCCGATGTCCCGCCGGGCGCGTTGCCGGGCCTCGGGGCGCTTGTCCCTGTTCAGGCCGCACGCGTCGATGGTGAAGCGGCCCCGGGGACTCAGGTCGACGTAGATCCCCTCGTCCAGCGTCAGATGGAGGTGCTGGAAGGGATCGTCCCGCGTCGGGTCGAGGAGCAGTGAGTTGCCGAGAGCGTCCTGCCGGTGCTGGTCGCGTTTGAACCTGCTGTTGCACGGCGAGCAGGCCAGGAGGTGGTTGAACCAGCAGAAGGCGCGGACGGGCGCAAGGACGACCGGCACGTGGTGGTCTATCTGGTCGGCCAGATCGTGGCCGCAGTACATGCAGCACCCGAGCCCGGCGGCCATGGTGCGCAGCAGTTCGCGCAGCGGGGCGTGCACATCGCGGCGTACGGCCGCACGCTTCCAGAGCGTACGGGCGTGGGGCAGCCGGGCGGGAACCTCACGGTCGGTGATCTCCTTGGTGAGCGCGTCCATGCGGAGGGCGAGGTCCGCGGGCAGCGGCGCGCGCCTGATCGGGATCACTCCTCAGGCGCCGGAGCTGCCAGCAGGCGGGCGGAGATCTCGTCGACCCGGGTCACCGGGGAACTCGACAGCGTGCGTTTCAGGGCCCGCAGCCGCTCCAGTTCGGCGGCGGTCGCCTGCCCCCTTACGACCGCGCTTTCCAGTTCCACGAGTTGGCGCCTGAGTTCCCGGGCCGACTCGGAGTAGGGGGAGTCCAGGCCGAACAGCTCCGAGACCGCGGAGTCGTCACCGGTGCCGTACACGACCCGGCGGTAGAGGTCCGGGCTCACGGCCGCGGGCGGGACTTCCTCGGCCGGGCCGGGCATGCGGATGAGGCCGTTCTCGTCGGCCGCCTGGCAGATGTACGGGCTGTGCGTGGTGACCAGGAACTGGACGTTCGGGAAATGGGACTTCAGCCAGGGGCCGATGCGCTGCTGCCAGGACACGTGCAGATGGGCCTCGACCTCGTCGATCAGCACTATGCCGGGCTGCCGCAGGGTGGGAACGTCGTTCTGGTGGGCGATGTCGAACGGGGCAAAATAGCGGTAGGTCTCGAACATCCGGCGGACGATGTCCAGGACCAGGGCGACCACGGTCCGGTATCCGTCGCTCATCTGCTGGAGGGGAGCCGTCTGGCCGGTCTTCTCGTTGCGCAGCCAAAGGCCCTCGGAGTCGATGTGTCCGGCCTGGTAGCCGTCCGGCAGCAGACCGTCCCGCAGCAGTTCGAAGGTCGCGTCGATGAGATCCGCGGCGCCTTCCCGCTTTTCGAGGCGGGCCAGGTGCAGGCGGGTCAGCCAGCTCACCGCCTCCGACAGCGCCGCCTTCTCGTGGAACAGCGTGCGCACGGCCGCCACCCGCTGCGGCGGCTGTTCGTCGTCTCCTCCCGACAGCCGTCGGAACGGGCCGTAGGCGGCGACGAACCACCCGGGGTAGGGGTCACCCCTCCACAAGGCGGACTCGATCTCCGGGGTTCCTTTGAATCCCCCGCTCACCAGCCGTCGCCTGGCCGGTGGCGGGAACAGCGCCTCGTCCTGCGGCGCGACGGGCAAGGGCTCGGTCAGCCAGTCCAGCGACACGGGGTGGCGGATCTCGTCGGAATCGGAGATATCCCAGATGGGGTCCCTGAGCACGTCGACGGAGACGTGTCCGGTGTCCTGGTCCTCGGGAAGCCAGCCCTCCGGGGATTCCTCCAGCTGCGGCGCCCGGGGAGGTCCCATCAGGCACAGCGCGACGGCCCGCAGCAGCGTCGTCTTCCCCGAGCCGTTCCGCCCCGCGAGTACCGTCCACCCCGCGTGGCTCCCGTCAGGCCGGGTGAAATCCAGGTCCACGGACCGGGGGCCGCGAAAGCCGCGGACCCCGTCGATCCTCAGCTTCGCGACGTACACGCGGCTCCTCCTCCCTCAGGCATGCGCCGAAGGTACCAACCTGGGCCCCGCGTGCCGCCGTGCGGCCACTCCTCCGGGTGACCACCGGGGCGGCCGGTCAGCCCTGACGCGCCGCCCGT
>NZ_JAVSCF010000448.1:0-2514 GCF_031932565.1 Streptomyces sp. B1866 | reverse complement strand
GCCGGGTGGCCCGGCCGCGGGGCGCGGTCCGGGGCCCGCGCGCCGGGACGCGGCCCGGGGCCCGTACCGGTCGGCCCGGTCGGCGTCCCGCGGCGGCGCTCACCCGTCGCTGGTCTCCACCCACGTCACCAGGACCGCCACCGTCACCGGCCCCGAGACGGCGCTCGCCACGGCCGCCCGCACCGCCAGCGCCACGTCCAGCGCGCGCCGGTCCGCGGTGACCGCGACCTGCACCAGCACGTGCCGCCCCGGGCTCCGGTCGCTGCGGTCCTCCACGCGCACCGCCTGGCCCGAGCCGCCGAGTACGGGCGTCAGCCGGGCCACGCCGGGCACGGCGGCGGCCATGGCCCGGGCGGCGACCGCGCCGGCGGGCACCTGGTCGCTGTCGTCGGCGGCGGGCGGCCGCTGGGCGGACCGGGCCCGGCCGGCCGGCCGCGGCGCGCCCGGGCCGTCCAGCAGGCCCGTCACCCGCAGGTCGACCGTACGGACCAGCAGGCCCAGCCGGTCGCGGGCCGCGCCGAACAGGGCGCCGCGCAGCCGGTCGGCCGCCACCGGCAGCGGGTGGTCGGCGGAGGCGGCGAACTCCGCGTCGATGCGCAGCGGCCCGGCGGGCAGCGCGCTGGGCGGCGGCGGGACGGCGGGCGGCTCGGCGGCGGCCGGGTCGGCCAGATTGACCCGCAGGGTCTCCAGGCGCACGCCGGGCACCGCCTCGGCCGCCCGTCTGAGCACACCGTGCGCGGCGCGCTCGGTCAGCCAGGCGCCGTCCCCCGGGCCGCCGAGCGGCAGCAGGCGGCCGAGCCCGAGCTGCTGCCGTACCGCCTGCGCCAACCGGTCCACGACCACATCCGTCACCCCTCTGCCGGGTCCCTCTGCCGTGCCTGGCGTGCCCGCCGTCCCTGTACTGCTTCTGCTGTCTTCGTGCCGCAAACATTCCTCCTGCACACCGTTTGGAGGGGGCGAGCCGTCTGGAGGGGTCAAGCCTGCCTCAAGTCCCGCGGCGCGCGGGTCCGACCCACCTGGAAGGACGGCGACGCGCCACCGCATCGTCTGAGCGGGAATGGGCACCCGGACGTAGTGTGACAAGCGGATGGGCGGGCGGCTCCGCCCGGAAAGGGGCGATCGGTCATGACCGACACCGCGCAGGACCACCGCACCGGTACGACCAGGCAGGGCGGGCCGGGCGAAACCTCAGGCAAGACCCTCCGCGACGGCCAGGGCCGGCGGGGCGGCGGGGACCCGGGCACCCGGGGCCGGACCACCATCGCCGACGGTGTCGTGGAGAAGATCGCGGGCCTCGCCGCCCGCGACGTCGTGGGCGTGCACGCGATGGGCAGCGGTTTCGCGCGCACGTTCGGCGCCGTACGGGACCGCGTCCCCGGCAGCGGCCGGTCCGTCACGCGCGGCGTGAAGGCGGAGGTCGGCGAGGTGCAGACCGCGCTCGACCTGGAGATCGTCGTGGACTACGGTGTCTCGATCACCGACGTGGCGCAGGCCGTGCGGGAGAACGTGATCGCCGCGGTCGAGCGGATGACCGGCCTGGAAGTGGTCGAGGTCAACATCGCGGTCGGCGATGTGAAGCTGCCGGACGAGGAAGAAGAGGAACAGCCGGAGCCGCGTCTCCAGTGAGGGGTGGACGATGAGTACGGCCGTGATCGGCATGGCCGCCGGCATGGCGCTGGGCTTCGCCGGGTACTTCGGCGGATTCTCCGCCTTCCTGCTGGTCGCGGCGCTGGGCGCCGTCGGCTTCGTGGCGGGGAGGTTCCTGGAGGGGGACCTGGACACCGGCGAGTTCTTCCGTACGCGCGCGGGCGGCCGCGGCGTACGTCGGCGCTGAGGCGGTGACGGCGGGTGGTCGAGCCCGGTGAGCGCGGGGCGACCCGCGTCGCCGACCGCGTCGTCGCGAAGATCGCGGCGGAGGCCGCGCGGGAGGCGCTGCGGGGCGAGCCCGGACTGCCGGGCGCGCCGTACGCGCCGGAGCCACACCCCGTGGACGAGGCCGTAGAAGCCGACGAGGCCCACGAGGCGGCGGACGGGCCGGCGGGAGCATACGGACCGCAGGGCCCGCCCGACGGAGAGCCGCGCCCCCGGGCGGCTGTCGTGGTGCGCGGCCGCGTCGCGCGCGTGCGGGTCGCGGTCACCCTCGGCTATCCGTCGGACATCGGCGCGCGGTGCCACGCCGTGCGTCGGCACGTGACGGAGCGGGTAAGGGCGTTGGCGGGCATGGAGGTGCCCGAGGTGGCGGTCACGGTCGAGCGGCTGCGCTCGCCCGCGCTGGACCGTACGGCCCGTGAAAGGGTGCGATGAGCGAGGAACGCAGCGGCGGCGTCGAACTGGCGAAGGCGCCGCCGGCACAAGACCAGTCACAGGAGCCGCCGGAGGACCCCGCGCGGCCGGCCGGCCCGGGAGACGGCGCGGGCGCGGCGCGCACGGCCTCCGCCGCGGCCTACACGCCGGGCGACGACGACCCGCGCCCGCGCGCCCGGCGCTTCTGGTCCGCCCGGCGGGTGCCGGCCG
>NZ_JAVSCF010000447.1:0-2527 GCF_031932565.1 Streptomyces sp. B1866 | reverse complement strand
AGAAGTCCGCGAAGCCCTCCAGATCGGGCCGGACACGCCGATCATCATCACCGACGCCCGCCACCGCAGCGAAGCCAAAAGCGCCCTCATCACCCTGGTCGAACACGCCCTCATGGCGCGGCTGAAGTAGCGGCGGACGTAAGCGGGCCGGCGTGCGTGGATGTCACCCGAGGTGCGGAAAGCCGCCGGGCGACGTGCCGGAGTCGACCGGACTGGGCAGGAAGGGCTCAGAGCTGGGACCGGCACGGAAGGGCCGTGCCGACGCCGGGAGGGTGTTGGACGCGTGAGGCGAAGGCAGGCGCGGGCAGCGGAGCGGGCAGTGCGGCCCGGTCGGCGGGCACGCAGGAACGTCACCCCGCCACCGGGCACGACGGCGCCGTTAGACGGGCCGCCGCCCAGGCCCCCGGGCGGACGGCTGTCCCCCCGCAACTGGCGGGTCGCCACCCGGCTGAACGCGATCCTGCTCATCCCCGTGCTGGTCGCGCTGCTGTTCGGCGGCCTGCGGGTGGACTCGTCGCTCTCCACGTGGAGCGAGGCGCGGGACGCCGAGCGCACCGCCCGGCTGGTGCGGGCGGCCCTGGGGTACGCGCACGCGCTGATCGACGAGCGGGACGTGACCGCCCGGCCGCTGCTGAGCCGGTCCTCCGCGGCGGTGAACCCGGACCCCGGCGGCGGCCAGGAGGCGGTGCGCACCGCGCGCGCGGCCACCGACGCCGCCGCGCGCGCCTTCGACCGGCAGGCCCGGGACATCCCCGGCACGCCGGGCCTGGCCCGGCGGCTGCGGGCGTTCCGGGCGGTCGAGCCGCGGCTGGCGGAGGTGCGGCGGTACGCGTACACGCCCGGCTCCGACGGGGTGCGGACCGAGGAGGGGTACGTCACCGTCCAGCACCCGCTGATGGCGTTCGCCAACGAGCTGGGCCTGGGCACCGGAAACGTCACCTCCTATGGCCGCGCCGTGTACGCGCTGTCGCTGGCCAAGGCCGCCGAATCGCTTCAGCGCTCGGTCGGCACCCACCTGCTGATCGCACCCGGCCCGTCCGCGACGGCCCGGCGCGACCAGCTCACCACCTTCACCAGCTACGGCATCGCGGCGCGGATCGCCGACGACGAGTTCCGCTCGGGCGCGGCGCCCAGTGACGTACGGCGGCTGGACCGGGCGCTCGCGGAGCAGCGCGGCGCGGCCCTCGCCCGGACGGCCGACCGGCGGCGGGCGGCCGAGCGGGCGGGCCGGAGGTTCACCGAGCCGCCCCCGGCGGAGGCCATGGTGCGGGCGATCGCCGGCGGCGGCTCGCCGTCCGGCCTGGCCGCGCGGGGCGTCACGCCGGCGGCGTGGTTCGACGCCGCCACGGTCGCCTTCGCCGCCTACCGGGACGTCGAGGTGCAGCTCACCGACAAGGCGGTGGCGGAGGCCGCGCGGATCTCCGCGAACAGCGAGCGCGACACCTACCTGAACTCGGCGGTGGTGCTCACCGCGCTGCTGGCCGCCTTCGTGGTCGCGGGCCTGATGGCCCGCTCGATGAGCCGCGGCATGCGGCAGCTGCGCACCGCCGCCTTCGAGATCGCCGAGCAGCGGCTGCCGATGGTGGTCGACCAGCTCTCCCGCAACGACCCGGGCCGGGTGGACACGCGCGTGCGGCCGATCCCGGTCACCAGCCGGGACGAGATCGGCGAGGTGGCGCGCGCCTTCGAGCAGGTGCACCGGGAGGCGGTGCGGCTGGCCANCCTTCGAGCAGGTGCACCGGGAGGCGGTGCGGCTGGCCACCGAGCAGGCGCTGCTGCGCGGCAACGTCAACGCGATCTTCGCCAACCTCTCCGGCCGCAACCAGGGCCTCATCGAGCGGCAGCTGACCATCATCTCCGAGCTGGAGAGCCGGGAGGCCGACCCGGACCAGCTCGCGAGCCTCTTCCGGATCGACCACCTGGCCACCCGCATGCGCCGCAACGGCGAGAACCTGCTGATCCTGGCGGGCGAGGAGCCGGGCCGCCGCTGGAACCGGCCGCTGGCCCTGGTGGACGTGGTGCGCGCCGCCTCCTCTGAGGTGGACGCGTACGAGCGGGTGGAGCTGGCCGGCGTGCCCGCGACGGAGATCCACGGCAACGCCGTGGCCGACCTGGTGCACCTGCTCGCCGAGCTGATGGAGAACGCGCTGTCGTTCTCCTCGCCGCACACCGCGGTCCGGGTGGGCGCCACGGCCCTGGCCGACGGCCGGGTCGTCGTCGAGATCAGCGACAGCGGCATCGGGCTGACCTCCGAGAGCATTGCGGAGATCAACCGCTCGCTGGCCCAGCCGCCCGCCGTCGACGTCGGAGTGACGCGGCACATGGGGCTCTTCGTGGTCGGGCGGCTCGCCATCCGGCACGGAATCCGGGTGCAGCTGCGGCCCTCCCCCACCGGCCAGGGCACGACGTCGCTGGTCATGCTGCCGGTCGCGCTCACGGGCGACGGCCCCGGGGCGGCGCGGGACACGGCCGCCGAGGGCCCGGCGGGCGCCGGGCCGGCCGTGGCGGCCGCGGAGCCGGCGTCCGG
>NZ_JAVSCF010000446.1:0-2551 GCF_031932565.1 Streptomyces sp. B1866 | reverse complement strand
GGCCCGCCCGGCCGTCCGGCCGCTCGCGCTCGGCCACCCCCACGGTCACCCGGCGGGGGCGGCCGGGCGCCTCGTCCAGCCGGCCGCGCACCACGACCACCGGGCAGGCGGCGCGGGCCGCGACCCGCAGCCCCACCGAGCCCAGCAGCAGCGACGTCAGCTCGCCGCGGTCGCGCGAGCCCACGACCACCGCTTCGGCGCTGGTGCCGGCGCGCACCAGCGCGGCCACGGCGTCGTCGGCCGCCAGATCGGCCATGACCTTCAGCGCCGGCGCCCTGCGGCCGGCCCGCTCCGCGGCCACGGCCAGCACCATCTCGCTGCGCACCCGCCCGGCCGCGCCCTCCGCCGCCGACGCGGGGATCTGGCCCTCGTACCGCTCCCACAGGGACGCGTGCACGATGCGCAGCGGCAGCTGCCGCCGCTGGGCCATCCCGGCCGCCCAGTCCAGCGCGTCCAGCGCGGCCGCCGAACCGTCGACGCCGACCACCACGGGTAACTCCACCTGTCCCCACCGCCTCTGTCGAACCGCAGTGAAGGCGTTCCCCGCCGCGCTCCCCGGCACGCGCCCGCTGCCCGGCACGCCGCGCGGGCCGTGTTCCCCGGCCCGCCTGGCCCGGCCGCCCCCGAGCGGCCACCGCCGGGGGGCGGCCGGGCCCGGGGCGCGGCACAGTGGGCTCATGAAGGGACTTCTGGGCGCGCTGAAGACCGAATACCGCGAACGGGTGATGGCACTCGCCCGCGAGGTGTCCTTTCCCGCGGGCGCGCGCATCTTCGAGGAGGGCCGCAAGGCCGACCGGTTCTGGATCATCCGCACCGGCTCGGTGACCTTGGACCTGCGCGTGCCCGGACGGCGCGCCGCGGTGATCGAGACGCTGGGCCCCGGCGAGCTGATCGGCTGGTCCTGGCTGTTCCCGCCGGACACCTGGCACCTGGGCGCGGAGGCGCTGAGCCCGGTGCGCGCGCACGAGTTCGACGCCGAGGCGGTCCGCCGGCTGTGCGACGAGGACACCGGCCTCGGCTACGCCCTCGCGCTGGCCTGCGCCCAGGTGATCGGGCGCAGGCTGCACAGCGCCCGGGCCCGCCTGCTGGACCTGTACGGCCCGTACGGCGGGAGCCTGGCGCCGTGAACCGCCCCGGCCCGCTCCGGCGCGGCGGGTGACAGGCCGCCACCCGCCGCCCGGTCGTCGGACCGCGGATCTCCCCGCCGCCTGAGCGGGGCTCTCCGCGAGCGGCGGTCTCAGTACCCGGGCCCCGGATACTGGGGCCGGGCCGGGTACTGCTGGCGGTGGTACGGATCCTCGTACGGCCCCGGACCGGGGGCCGGCGCGGGCCGGGGCACGGCGGGGCGCGGCACCGCGGGCCGCATCGCGTCGTACCCGGTGGCGGGCGCCACCGCGGCCGGGCGCGGCTGCGGGTAGGGCTGCGGACCGGGGTATCCGCGCGGCCCCGCCGCCTGCGGCGGTATGTACGGTCCCGGCGCCTGATGCAGCCCGGGGTGCTGCGGCTGCGGAGCCATCGGGTGGCCGTACGCCGGGGTGTGATGGGATGGGGCCGCGGGCAGCGCCGGGAGCGCCGCGGGCAGCGCCGGAAGGTGCCCGCCCGCGTCGTAGCCGGTGTCGTACGGCGAAGGGACCCGGATGGGTGCGATCTGCGGTGTCCCCCGCTCGGCGACCAGGCTGTCGTAGATCGGGGTGTCCGCGAAGGACGGCGAGGGGTAATAGCCGCCGCCGTAGCTACTACGGGGGGAGGTCATGGCCCATACGTTAAGCCCATCATGCGCTGATTGGGGAGCCTGGTAAGCGGGTTATTACAAGGCCCTGATGCGAACGGCCGCCCCAATCGCCGCCAAGGTGGGAAAATCGGTCGGCAAAGCGCGTTGACAACAGGTAAAGACCGCGTTACCGGTGTCAACGGCCAGCGAATTTCAACGAAAGGCAGAGAGCAGCATGGCGATGCTCAAGGGGACCAACGTTCCGGTCCCGGCACCGGCGGTCCGGGTGGAACTGGGCTGGCGCACCGGGCCCGGCGTACCGGACGTGGACGCCTCGGCGCTCCTGCTGGTCGGCGGAAAGGTCCGCTCCGACGCGGACTTCGTCTTCTACAACCAGGCGGCGCACCCCTCGGGCGCGGTCCGCCACGACGGGAAGCGCACCGCGGGCGGCACCGTGACCGACACCCTCTCGGTGGCCCTGGACCGGGTCGAGCCCGCCGTGGAGACCGTGGTGCTGGTCGGCTCCGCCGACGGCGGCACGTTCGGACAGGTGCCCGACCTGTACGTCCGCGTGCTGGACACCGCGAGCGGCGCCGAGCTCGCCCGCTTCGACAGCACCGACGCCACGGTGGAGACGGCGTTCGTGCTCGGCGAGCTGTACCGCAGGCAGGGCGCGTGGAAGTTCCGCGCCGTCGGCCAGGGGTACGGCAGCGGGCTGGCCGGGCTCGCCACCGACTTCGGCATCTCCGTGGACGAGCCCGCGGCCCCGGCCGCCGCGCCGCCGCCCCCGCCCGCCCCGGCGGCGCCCGTGCCCCCGCCGCCGCCCGCGCAGCCGTACGC
>NZ_JAVSCF010000445.1:0-2553 GCF_031932565.1 Streptomyces sp. B1866 | reverse complement strand
CCGGCGCGCGGAAGCGGGCCGGGCGGTGCACTGCGCCGCCCGCCGCGGCGGGCGGTCGTCGGTCCGGCCACGCTCCCTGCACTCCTTCCGGGCGGGGGTCCGCGGGGCCCGTCGCTGCGGGCCCCGCGGGCGGCGGCGCCGCACGCCTAGCGGCGCGCCCCGATCGCGTCGTACACCATGCCGACCAGCAGCTCGTCGGCGTCCCGGCGGCCGAACTCGGCGGCGCGCCGGGACATCTCGTACAGCCGTGCCGGGTCGCCGAGCACCGGCCGCACGTTGGCCAGCACCCACTCGGGCGTCAGCTCGGCGTCGTCCACCAGCAGGCCGCCGCCGGCCTTGACCACCGGCTGGGCGTTGAGCCGCTGTTCGCCGTTGCCGATCGGCAGCGGGACGTACGCGGCCGGCAGGCCCACGGCGGACAGCTCGGCGACGGTCATCGCGCCCGCGCGGCAGAGCATCATGTCCGCCGCGGCGTACGCGAGGTCCATCCGATCCACGTACGATACCGGTACGTAAGGCGGCATTCCGGGCATGTTGTCCACCTGCGGCAGGTCGTTCTTCGGACCGACCGCGTGCAGCACCTGGATACCGGCCTGCTGGAGGCGCGGAGCGACCGCCTGCACCACCTCGTTCAGCCGCCGCGCCCCCTGCGAGCCGCCGGACACCAGCAGGGTCGGCAGGTTGGCCTCCAGGCCGAAGGCCGCGCGCGCCTCCCGGCGGAGCGCGGCCCGGTCCAGGGTGGCGATGGAGCGGCGCAGCGGGATGCCCACGTACGACGCGCCGCGCAGCTTGCTGTCCGGGGTGCTGACGGCGACGTGCGCGGCGTACCGGGAGCCGATCTTGTTGGCGAGGCCGGGGCGGGCGTTGGCCTCGTGGACCACGATGGGGACGCCGCGGCGCTTGGCGGCCAGGTAGCCGGGCAGCGCCACGTAGCCGCCGAAGCCCACGACGCAGTCGGCCTTGGTGCGCTCCAGCACCTGCTCGGCGGCCTTGATGGTGCCGCGCAGCCGCCCGGGCACGGTGATCAGCTCCGGGGTGGGCTTGCGCGGCAGCGGGACGGCGGGGATCAGCGCGAGTTCGTAGCCCCGCTCGGGTACGAGCCGGGTCTCCAGGCCCCGCTCCGTGCCGAGCGCCGTGATCCCCACGGTCGGATCCTGCCTGCGCAGGGCGTCCGCGAGGGCGAGCGCGGGCTCGATGTGACCGGCGGTCCCCCCGCCGGCGAGTACGACATGCACCGAAATTCACCGCTCTCCGGACGGCGGTGTCTTGACCCGCCGTCTCATTGTCTTCCTTCTCACCCCAGCAAGCCTTCTCCGCCAGGCGGGCTGCCGCGTGGCAAGCGCCGCCCGTGCCGACGGTTCCGCCCGCGCGAAGGCGATGAGCAGACCGATGGCGAACATGGTCGGCAGCAGGGCCGATCCTCCGTAGGAGAACAGCGGGAGCGGGACACCGGCGATCGGCAGCAGGCCGAGCACCGCGCCGATGTTGACCACGGCCTGGGCCGTGATCCAGGTGGTCACCCCTCCCGCGGCGTACCTCACGAAGGGGTCCTCCGTGCGTCCGGCCACGCGGATACCCGCATAGCCTAGAGCCGCGAAGAGGGCGAGGACCGACAGTGTCCCCGCCAGGCCGAGTTCCTCCCCGGTAATCGCGAAGATGAAGTCGGTGTGCGGTTCGGGGAGTTCGCCCCACTTCTCCATGCTCGCCCCGAGGCCGGAGCCGAACCAGCCGCCGTTGGCCAGCGCGTAGATCCCGTGCACCGCCTGCCAGCACTGGCCCTTCGGTCCCGGCTCGGTGGCGCCGACGCAGGCGAGCCGGGACGCGCGGTGCGGGCTGGCCCTGATCAGCAGCACGCCGACCACCACGGCGACGCCGAGCACCCCGGAGAACAGCCGGGTGGGCGCGCCGGCCAGCCACAGCAGGCCGAACAGGATCGCCGTCAGGATGATCGCCGTGCCCATGTCGCCGCCCAGCATGATCAGGCCGAGCAGCAGGCCGGCCGCGGGCACGAGCGGCACCAGCAGGTGCTTCCACTGGGTCAGCAGCCGCTTCTCCTGCTTGCGGGCCAGCAGGTCGGCACCCCACAGCACCAGCGCCAGCTTGCCGAACTCGCTCGGCTGGAGCAGGAACGGGCCGCCGAAGGAGATCCAGTTGCGGTTGCCGTTGACCGCGATCCCTATCCCCGGCACCTGCACCAGGCACATCAGGAAGACCGACCCGGCCAGCAGCGGGTAGGCGAAGCCGCGGTGCAGCCGGACGGGCGTGCACGCGGCGAACAGCATCAGCAGCCCGCCCAGCGCGGCCGCGAACAGCTGCTTGCGGAAGAAGTACGACGGGGCGAGCCCCGACTGGAGGGCCTTGATCTGGGAGGCCGAGTAGACCATCACCAGGCCCAGGACGATGATCAGCAGGCTGCCGCCCAGGATCACGTAGTAGGCGGTCAGCGGCCGGTCCCAGGCGCGCCGGGCGCGGCCGTGCAGCCGCCGCAGCGCGACCGGCAGCGAGGTCACCGGCCGGCCGGGGCGGCGCGGCGGGCGGGGGCGCGGGCGGGGG
>NZ_JAVSCF010000444.1:0-2575 GCF_031932565.1 Streptomyces sp. B1866 | reverse complement strand
CGTGCGGCGCGCCCGGCGGGCCGCCTGGCGCGGGCCGGCCGGGTCAGTCCGCCGCCGGAGCGGCGCGCACGACCACCTCCGCCGCCCGCGCCACCTGCTCCCCGGTCAGGTCCGCGCGCACCGACAGGCGCAGCCGGGACACGCCGTCGGGGACGGACGGCGGACGGAAGCAGCCGGTCACCACGCCCGCCGCCCGGCAGTCCGCGGACCACCGCACGGCCGCCTCCGGCGACGGCGCGCGCACCGACACCACCGAGGCGTCCGGCCGCGTCGCCGCCAGCCCGGCCGCGGCCAGCCGCCGGTACAGCGCGGTGGCGTTCGCGCGGGCGCGGGCGGCCCGCTCCGGCTCGCGGCGCAGCAGCCGCAGCGCGGCGAGGGCCGCGCCCGCCGCCGGCGGGTTGAGCCCGGTGTCGAAGATGACCGTACGGGCGGTGTTGACCAGGTGCTCGATCACCCGCGCGGGACCGAGGACCGCGCCGCCCTGGCTGCCCAGCGCCTTGGACAGGGTGGCGGTGGCCACCACGTCGGGCGCGCCGGCGAGCCCCGCGCCGTTCGGCCCGCCCCGCCCGCCGTCGCCGAGCACGCCCAGGCCGTGCGCGTCGTCGACGAGCAGCGCCGCGCCGTACGCGCGGCAGGACTCGGCGAGGCCGGCCAGCGGAGCCGCGTCGCCGTCGACGGAGAACACCGAGTCGGTCACGGCCAGCGCGCGCCGGACCTGCCCCGCGGCCGTCGCGGCCCCCGCGGCCTGGTCGAGGATCTTGCGGAAGGCCTCGGGGTCGGCGTGCGGGGCGACGGCCACCTCGGCCCGGGACAGGCGGCAGCCGTCGATGAGCGAGGCGTGGTTGCCCGCGTCCGACACCACCAGGGCGTCGCGGCCGCTGAGCGCGGTGACGGCGGCGAGGTTGGCGGCGTAGCCGGAGGCCAGCACCAGGCACGCCTCGAACCCGCAGAAGGCGGCCAGCTCGGCCTCCAGCGCGGCGTGCAGCTCGGTGCTGCCGGTGACCAGGCGGGAGCCGGTCGAGCCCGCGCCCCAGCGGCGCGCCGCCGCCGCGGCGGCGGCCGTCACCTCCGGGTGCCGGGTCAGGCCCAGGTAGTCGTTGCCCGCCAGGTCCAGGTCCGGCGAGTCGGCCGGGCGCGGGCGCAGGGTGCGGGCGAGGCCGGCGCGGCGCCGGTGCTCGCGCTGCGCGTCGATCCACTCGAACGGGTCGTGGTGAGGCATCGGCCGTCCCTGCTGTCTCGTCGGGTATGGGAGTCCTGGGAGTCTTCAGGTGTATCGGATCCGTCCGGTCCGCCAGGTCTGCCGGGTCCGCCGACGATGCCGCGTCCGGCGGTCCGCCGTACGCCTCCGGTCCGCCGCCGGGTCCGGCGCCGGGACGGCGGTCCGGCCCGCTTCCGCAGGTTTTCGTCTGTCGGGTCCGGATAGAACGTATCGGCGGCCCCGCGCGGTCAGGGTGTGGCAATACACACACTCGGAACACGCCGTGTTGTACGAACTCTCCTTGGCCGCGAGCGGCGGCGTAGGACAGGATCAACGTCATGGACCTGCTGACCACGCTGGTGGACAAGGGCCTGCGGCGCGAGCCGCCGACCCGCGAAGAAGCCCTCGCCGTGCTGGCGACCTCCGATGACATGCTGCTCGACGTGGTGGCGGCGGCGGGCAGGGTGCGCCGCGCCTGGTTCGGGCGGCGGGTCAAGCTCAACTATCTGGTCAACCTGAAGTCGGGACTGTGCCCCGAGGACTGCTCGTACTGTTCGCAGCGGCTCGGCTCCAAGGCCGAGATCCTGAAGTACACCTGGCTGAAGCCAGAGGAGGCCACGGCCGCGGCGAAGGCGGGGGTCGCCGGGGGCGCCAAGCGGGTGTGCCTGGTGGCCAGCGGGCGCGGGCCGACGGACCGGGACGTGGACCGGGTCTCCCGGACCATTGAGGCGATCAAGGAGGGCAACGAGGGCGTCGAGGTGTGCGCGTGCCTGGGCCTGCTGTCCGACGGCCAGGCGGCCCGGCTGCGCGAGGCGGGCGCGGACGCCTACAACCACAACCTCAACACCTCCGAGGCCACCTACGGGGCCATCACCACCACGCACACCTACGCCGACCGCGTCGACACCGTCCGCCAGGCGCAGGCGGCGGGCCTGTCCGCGTGCTCCGGTCTGATCGCGGGCATGGGCGAGACGGACGAGGACCTGGTCGACGTGGTCTTCGGGCTGCGCGACCTGGACCCGGACTCGGTGCCGGTGAACTTCCTGATCCCCTTCGAGGGCACCCCGCTGGGCGGCAGGTGGCAGCTGACGCCGCAGCGCTGCCTGCGGATCCTGGCCATGACCCGGTTCGTCTTCCCGGACGTGGAGGTGCGGCTGGCCGGCGGACGGGAGATCCACCTGCGCACGCTCCAGCCGCTCGCCCTGAACCTGGCCAACTCGATCTTCCTGGGCGACTACCTCACCAGCGAGGGGCAGGCCGGCAAGGACGACCTGGCGATGATCGCCGACGCCGGGTTCGAGGTGGAGGGCACGGACACCAGGACGCTGCCCGCGCACCGCGCCGGCGGGGCCGAGCCCGCGGCGGCGGCCTCCGAGG
>NZ_JAVSCF010000443.1:0-2575 GCF_031932565.1 Streptomyces sp. B1866 | reverse complement strand
CGCGGCGGCCGCGGGGGCGGCGGCCGCGGGGGCGGCGGGCACGGACACGGGCCGCGGGCCGGCGTCAGCGCAGTCCGGTGGGGCGGCGCAGCGCCGCCTGGATGAGCCGGTCGATCAGCTCCGGGTAGCTCAGTCCGCTGGCCTGCCACATGCGCGGGAACATGGAGATGGGCGTGAAGCCCGGCATGGTGTTGATCTCGTTGATAACGAACTCGCCGCTGTCGAGCAGGAAGAAGTCCACGCGCGCGAGCCCCTCGCAGGACGCCGCCTCGAAGGCCCGCACGGCCAGCTCCTGGACCCGGGCCACCTGCTCGGGCGCGAGCGGCGCGGGCACGATGCCGTCGGCGGAGTCGATGTACTTGGCCTCGAAGTCGTAGAAGGCGTGGTCGGACACCGGGGGGATCTCGGCGGGCACGCTCGCGCGCGGCCCGTCCTCGAACTCCAGCACGCCGCACTCGATCTCCCGGCCGCGCATCAGCGCCTCGACGAGGATCTTCGGGTCGTGCCGCCGGGCCTCGGCGACCGCCTCGTCCAGCGCCTCGGGTCCGGTGACCTTGGCGATGCCGATGGACGAGCCCGCGCGGGCGGGCTTGACGAACACCGGCCAGCCGTGCGCGTCGGCGAAGTCCGTGATCCGGCGGCGGGCCAGGATCGGGTCGGTGTCCCACACGCGCGGGCGGACCACCTCGTACGGGCCCACCGGCAGCCCGAAGGAGGCGAAGACCCGCTTCATGTACTCCTTGTCCATGCCGACGGCCGAGGCGAGCACGCCCGCGCCGACGTACGGCACGCCCGACAGCTCCAGCAGGCCCTGGAGGGTGCCGTCCTCGCCGTACGGGCCGTGCAGCACCGGGAAGACCACGTCGACCTCGCCGAGCGCCTTGGGCACCGCGCCCGGCTCGCTGTAGACCACCTCGCGGCTGCCCGGGTCGACCGGCAGCACCACCGAGCCCTCGGTGGACTCGGCGAGCTCGCCGACGCTCGGCAGCCCGCCGCCCTCGATGGCCATCCGCTCGGGCTCGTCGGCGGTCAGCGCCCAGCGGCCGTCCCCCGTGATGCCGATCGGCAGCACGTCGTACCTCGCGCGGTCGATGGCGCGCAGCACGGCGCCCGCGGTGATCACCGAGATCGCGTGCTCGGAGCTCCGGCCGCCGAAGACGACGGCCACGCGCGGCTTCCGCCGCCCCCCGGAGGGCGCGGGCGGGACAGGGCTGGGTGGGGAAGTCTCGCTGCTCATATCGGAGGTGAGACTACCGTGCGGCCCGCGCGTGAGGGCAGTGCGCGCGGGCCGCGCGTCGGCGGCCGTACGCCGCGAGGCGTCCGCACGGCGGCCCGGGCTCCCGCGCGGGACCGCCGCCGCCCCGCGCGGGTTCAGCGCCGCCACGCGCGGGACGGCGGCCGCGTACGACGCGCGCGGCCGCGGCGTACGCGGTCTTCGTGCGCCCGTCCCGCCGCCGCGGGGCCCGGGGCCGGCCGGTCAGTGCCGCTCGGCCTTGGCGCTGCGCGACATCAGCTCCTTGAGCGCGACCAGCGGCGGCTTGCCGTCGTGCACGATGTCCACGACCGTCTCGGTGATCGGCATGTCGACGCCGTACCTGCGCGCCAGATCCAGCACCGACTCGCAGGACTTGACGCCCTCCGCCGTCTGCCGGGTCACCGCGACGGTCTCCTGGAGCGTCATGCCGCGGCCGAGGTTGGTGCCGAAGGTGTGGTTGCGGGACAGCGGCGAGGAGCAGGTGGCGACCAGGTCGCCCATGCCCGCCAGGCCCGCGAAGGTGTGCGCGTCGGCGCCCATGGCCAGCCCCAGCCGGGTGGTCTCGGCCAGGCCGCGGGTGATCAGCGACGCCTTGGTGTTGTCGCCCAGGCCCATGCCGTCGGCGATGCCGACCGCCAGCGCGATGACGTTCTTCACCGCGCCGCCCAGCTCGCAGCCCACCACGTCGGTGTTGGTGTACGGGCGGAAGTACGGGGTGTGGCAGGCGGCCTGGAGGCGGCGCGCCACGCCCTCGTCACGGCAGGCGACGACCGAGGCGGCCGGCTGCCGGGCGGCGATCTCCTTGGCGAGGTTGGGCCCGGTGAGCACCGCGACCCGGTCCGCGGGCGCCTCGGCGGTCTCCTGGATGACCTCGCTCATCCGCTTGGCCGTGTGCAGCTCGACGCCTTTCATGAGGGAGACCAGCACCGTGTCGGGCGGCAGCAGCGGCGCCCACGCGGTGAGGTTGCCGCGCAGCGTCTGGGAGGGCACGGCCAGGACGGTGAACTGCGCGCCGCGCGCCGCCTCGGCCGGGTCGGTGGTGGCCCGTACGCCCTCGGGCAGCACGACGCCCGGAAGGTAGTCCGGGTTGACGCGCTCGGTGTTGACCGCCTCGGCGAGTCCGGCGCGGCGGCCCCACAGCGTCACCTCGCAGCCGGCGTCGGCGAGCACGATCGCGAAGGCGGTGCCCCACGAGCCGGTGCCGTAGACGGCGCAGCGCGTCACACGCCCTCCTCGTCGGGCACCGCCCCGGCCCGCCGGGCGCCGGGCGCGGCCGCCTCGGCGGCGGGCGCGGCGGCGCGGGCCTGGCCGGACCCGTCG
>NZ_JAVSCF010000442.1:0-2630 GCF_031932565.1 Streptomyces sp. B1866 | reverse complement strand
CCGCCCGGACCCCGCTCGGTGCGCTGGCGCGCGTACTCCTCGGCGCGCCGGCCGGCCGGCCGGCCCTGCTGGAGCCGCGCCGCCGCCCGCCCCTCGGCCGGTCCGAGGGCGCCCAGCACCGTCCCGCCGGAGTGCCCGTGCGCCTCCCGCGTGGCGATCTCCTTCAGCCGCAGCGACAGCTGGAGCGTGCTCGGCCGGTCGCCCGGATCCTTGGCCAGGCACGCCTGGAGGAGCGGCGCGAGCGCCGCGGGCACCCCCGCCAGCTGCGGCTCCTCGTGCACCACGCGGTAGAGCATCACCTCGGAACTCCCCTGCCCGAAAGGCGAGTCCGCCGTCGAGGCGTACACCAGCGTGGCGCCCAGCGCGAAGACGTCGGTCGCCGGAGTGACCGCCGCGCCGCGCACCTGCTCGGGCGCGAGGAAGCCCGGCGAGCCGACCGCCGTGCCCACGTGCGTCAGGGTGCTCGCGCCGGTCGCCCAGGCGATCCCGAAGTCGATGATCCGCGGCCCCTTGGGGGACAGCAGGATGTTCGAGGGCTTCAGGTCGCGGTGCACGACCCCCGCGTCGTGCACCGCGAGCAGCCCCTCGGCCAGCGCCGAGCCGACCGAGGCGACCTGCGCGGCCGCCAGCGGCCCGTCCTCGGTCACCTTGTCGTGCAGCGACGGGCCCGGTACGTACTGGGTGGCGAACCACGGCCGGTCCGCCTCCAGGTCGGCGGCCACCAGCCGGGCCGTACAGCCGCCGCGGATGCGCCGCGCGGCGGACACCTCCCGCGCGAACCGGGAGCGGAACTCCTTGTCCTCGGCCAGGTCCGGCCTGATCACCTTCAGCGCCACCCGCTGCCCGCGCCGGTCGGAGCCGAGGTAGACCACCCCCATGCCGCCCGCGCCGAGCCTGCGGTGCAGCCGGAACGAGCCGACGACCCGCGGATCCTCGCGCCGGAGCCGCATCATCGCCATGTCCGTCCCCTACCTCCGGTGAGGGAGGCCCCTTCCCCTGCCTTCGGCGGGGACGCCCCATCCGCTGCCGTCCGTCTGACGTGCCACAGCTTACGGATTGACGGCCCGCAGCGCCGACAGGCCGCGCATGCGTCGGCAGGTCGGTTGTCAGTGGTGGGTGGGACCCTTGAAGGGTGGGCAGGACGCGGCGGCGGCCGCGGCCCGGCCCGCGTGCGGAGCCTTAAGGGACCGACGGGGAAGGGGGATTGGGACCGTGAAGGGTGATCGCGTGGAGATCGTCGTGGACGCGGGGGACACGACGCGGACGTACGAGGTGGTGGCCAGCCGGGCGGGGCGGCGGGTCGAGACGGCGGTGCGCCGGGGTGTGGTCGAGGTGAGCGAAGTCACCCGTAGTGGTTCGGTGGTGCGCACCGCCCGGTTCATGGCCACCCGGGTGCTCGCGCTGGTGGAGCACCCCGTGCCCAGGACCGAGGAGGGCGACCGGGACTAGTGCGGCCTCCGCCCGGCGCCGGAGCAGGGAGGCTCCGGCGCCGGGCGGCCGGGCGACATCTCCACCCAGGGCGGCCGGGCGACATCTCCACCCAGGGGAGTAGTCGCCGCCCGCCCGCCTCCTCCTCCGGGAGGCCCCGGCAATCGATACGGGGCATGACGTCCCGGACCCGGCCGGACGCCTAGGGTTGAGGTTCAGCGGCGGGCGCAGCACTCGTCCCCCGAGGTCAGACGCTCGCCGCTACGGAAGTGACCTCCGCTGGGGGCGGCGACGCCCCCCTCGGTGGCCACCCGGCGGCTGGGAAGCCGTCGGCAGACAAGACGTCGTCCGTGGCGGGAATGCCGGGGCGCTCACGCGTCCTGGGGCCCGGAAGAGCGGTCCGGGCTGGGGACTTCCAGCCAAACAGCCCCGTGGGGACGGGGGTGCGGCGGACGGCACGAATGCCCGGGTGGCTGGGGAGCCGCCCGGGCATCGCGTTTCCACGGCCCCTTTCGCTTCCGCGCTTTCCGGCGCTCCCGCGTGCCGTGACGCACCGCTCCGCGCCCCCGCCGCACCGTCCGCCGCGCCGTCTCGCGTCCGCCCCGCCGACGAGTTCCACGGCGGGCCGTCCGCCTCCGGCTCCTTCCGGGCACCGGCCGCGCCGTCGCCGCCTCCTGGCGACGCGTTCCGGCCGAGCCGTCCGGCACCGCCGCGCGGCCGTCCCCTGCCACGGCCTGACCGCGCCGGTTGTCATCCCATCGGATGACGCCGCTTTCGGTTGCGCGGCGGCCGGCCCCGCCTCCCGGCCCGGCGCGCACCGAACGCGGCGGACCGGGCTCCCGGCCGTCGCCGGAAAGGTCCCGGGCTGCCGCCGGTTCCCGCGCCCGGCGCCGCGAGGACGGCGGGCCCCGTCGCGCCGCCCGCGAAGGGCGCCGCCCGGCGGTAGCCGGCGAAGTCCGTACGGCGGGGGAGGGGAGCGCGGCGGGCGGCCCGGCGGTGGCCGGGGAGGCGCCGCGTGCGAGACGGCGGCGCCGCGAGGCAGACGTGACTACGACGGCAGGGCCTAGGCTCGGGGCGGGCGCCCGTGTCGTGGCGCCGAGGCGAAGGACGGGGGAGCCGTGACCACCACTCCGCGGCCGGACGCGCCCGGCGGCGCCCGCCGCCGCGCCGCGGACCCCGGCCCCGCGCCGCCCCCCGTGCCC
>NZ_JAVSCF010000441.1:0-2659 GCF_031932565.1 Streptomyces sp. B1866 | reverse complement strand
CACCGGCTGGTTCAAGTCCTCCCACAGGCCCGGCCAACGGTAATTGCGTCGAAGTCGAGGTCCGCGACGCCGACTGGTTCAAGTCCTCGCACAGCCCGGCCAACGGGGACTGCGTCGAGGTCAGGGCCCACGACGCCGCCACCGTCGGCATCCGCGACTCGAAGAACCCCGCCGGGCCGCACCTGTCCGTACCGGCGAACGCCTTCGCGTCCTTCGTGCGGGCTGCCGCGCACGGCGACTTCGCGTAGCGCGCCGACGCGTAACCGCTGGGCCGAAACCCGACCTCACCTCGAATGCCTCGGTCCCGCCTCGGAGGGGCGGGGCATTCGCCATACCCTCTCAGCCTGCCGTCCCGTACCAATCATCGCAGAGGCGGTCGATCTGAGCGATGATGATGTCTCGTCGGATGTCACCGGGAATATTGATCAGTTTCTGGCGCAGGGTCGTGAGCCGTTCCAAAATTCGGGGATCTTCTTCCTGCATGGACTCGATGTTCGGCTGAACGATGATTGACAGATAGTCTCGTAGACTCTCACCCAGTCCCGGCGGCGCAGAGTTTTTTCGGGGAAGATCCCACTGCTGCACAAGGTGATTCGCCGGGTTCCGAAGAATCCACCCCGAGAGATTGCCGTCCTCGAATACGAAATCCAAATCCCGGGCGACATTAAGACGTTCTATTCTTGCCGATTCTTTGAGTGATCCTCGATGGGCGCAGACGAGGTGAGAACCGTCATCGCTCACCCATCGGGTCTCCGCCGGCCGCGCATCGAAGTTCTCCTTCGAGCAGGCTCTCAACGCGCCAGTGGAGGCAGGAGCCAAAAGCCACGGTCGCGGGTCCCAGGAGTGATCGGGAGCCTCTTCCGGAGTCTTGAATGTGAAGCCGACCAAGTTTCCTGTTCTGCGGTCGAAACGCAACTCATCGTCTCCCGACCAGAGCCAGTCGGTGCTGCCGAAAGTCTCGGAGAGTAGCTTTTCGTGACTTTCCTGGTCGGTAGGCGGGGAAACCGATACGAAAAGGCCGGAGATGGAATAGCGGGGAAAGAAACCAAGAGGCTCCCCGGTCGGTTCGACCGGAAACGTACTCGCGATCCTGAACAAGGTTGCTCGACCTCAACGTATAGGGGTGGCTGGTGGTAGAGTCCCACCGCTTGGGGTCGGGATCTGACCTTTTATGATCTGCTCGCGCGTGACCGGCGGCCCCGGGTCGTTCGGGGACCCGCCCCAGGCGGCGGCGCCGCTCGCGTTCTTCGGCCCCGAGGGGCCGTAGCTGGTGATGACGTTGCCTGCCTTGCTTCCCTTGCTCTCCATCACCACGATGTCTTCACCTTGGTGGAAGATCAGACGCTCGGCGCCTCCATGAGATACGTAAACCCCATCGGGGTTCGCCAAAATCTCCAACTCCCGTTCCTTGGACAAGTGCCCATGATATCCGCCCGCCGTTCTGCGACTTCCCGACACGGCACGGCTGATCTCGCGATCGGCGATTTTGTTAAGTTTCTTGCAATCGTAGAGCCCCCACGGGTCCGCCCGCGTATGCGGATTATGTACATAGCTGAAATGGTTCGGTGCCGGTTCGAGGCCCAGGGGGTCCGGGGAGATGTAGCGGGCGGTTTCGGGGTCGTAGTAGCGGTGGTGGTTGTAGTGGAGGCCGGTTTCCGGGTCGTGGTATTGGCCTGGGAAGCGGAATGGGCAGTCGGCTGCGCCTGGTGGCGCGGGCAGGGGTGTGCCCCAGAGGGTGGTGCGGTGCTGCCAGGCCAGGTCGCCCTCGGCGGTGACGAGTTCGGTGGGGGTGCCCACCAGGTCGGTGATGACCGCGTGGAAGCGGGTCGGTCCCGGGGCGTCGGTGGGCGCCGTGAATTTGGTGAGGAGGGATTCTTCCGGGTTGTGGGTCGAGGGGTGGTGGGTGGTTTGGGTGAGGGGGCGGTGGGTGTCGGGGGCGTAGTTCCAGGTGGTCGTCCGGCCGTCCGGCGCGGTCTCCTCCGCCAGGCGGGTGCCGTCCCAGGTGAAGGTTGTGGTGTCGGCCGGGGTGCCGTCTTCGGCGAGGCGGTGTTTGGTGGTGCGGCGGCCGAGGGGGTCGTAGGTGTAGTGCCAGTGTTCGCCGTCCGGTGTCACCGCTTCTGTCAGGCGGTCTTCGGCGTTCCAGGTGAAGGTCCAGGTGTGGGTTTTGCCGTTGAGGAGTCTGCGGGTGCGGCGGGTCAGGCGGCCTTCGGCGTCGTGTTCGTGGGTGGTGCGGCCCGCCCGGTGCAGGATCGTCCCGGTGTGGTGCCGGTCGCCGGGGGCCGGGTGGGCGGGGGCGGTGGCGTGGGTGAGGTTGCCGGTGGGGTCGTAGGCGTAGGTTTCGGTCCAGCCGTGGGCGTGGACGGTGGTGACGCGGCCGGTGGGGGTGAGGTCGAAGCGGCGGGTGCCTGAGGTCAGTTCGCGGATCTCGGTGAGGTGGCCGTCGGGGCGGTAGGCGTAGGCGCGGTGCTGGAGGAGGCGGGCGGCCTCCGCGCCACCGGTGTGGTGGGTGAGGGTTTGGCTGGTGAGGCGGTCGGTTTGGTCCCAGGTCTGGGTCAGGGTCACCTGTTCGCCGAGGCGGCGCTCGGTTTCGCGGCCCGCCGCGTCGTACGTGAACGTCAGGGTTCCGGCGTCGGTGTGGAGTTCTGTGGGGTTGCCTGCC
>NZ_JAVSCF010000440.1:0-2689 GCF_031932565.1 Streptomyces sp. B1866 | reverse complement strand
GGCGACGGCCGGGGCGGCATGCGGGTCGGCGACGCGGGCCCGGCCGGGCCGGGCCCCGGCGTCCGCGGCGGCCCGGGTCATCGGACGCGTCCGCGCGTCTCGCCGAAGCCCGCGCGGGCCGTCGTTCCACACTCCACCACCCAAAAATTACCCAATACGGATAAATACGGCAAATTACCGCACCGGCGCGGAGGGGCCGCGACCGGGATCCGCCGCGCCGGCCCGGCGGCGTCGCGGAGGCCCCGCGGACGAGGCGCGGACGGACGGCGGACGCGAGCGGGCGGTTCCCGGTCCTCCGCGATTCACAGGCGTTTCTCAGCTTTCTCTCCGTCAGCACTCAGACGCGGGGGCAAGGGTGGTCCAGCCGCCCTTCGCCCTTCCGGGGCCCCGCCCGCGGCACGTCAACTGCCGCCTCGTACAAAGGAAGTCATGACATCCAGTGCCGACACCACCAGGCAGCCGATCCGCTCCGAGCCCGTCTCCGCGTCCGCCCCGGCCGGGGGACCGGCCCGGCCGCGCGGGAGATGGGAGGTGTGGCGTTCGCCGGCGGGGCAGCCGGGGTGGGCGCGGCCGGGGCTGCTGGTGACGGCGGGACTCGCGGCGCTGCTGTACGCGTGGAACATCACCTCGTCGGGGCTGGCGCCGTACTACGCGGCCTCGGCGCGCAGCATGTCGGTGAGCTGGCGGGCGCTGCTGTTCGGGGCGTTCGATCCAGGGGCGACGATCACACCGGACAAGATCGCGGGCT
The DNA here is from genome assembly GCF_031932565.1 of Streptomyces sp. B1866. Lineage (NCBI taxonomy): Bacteria > Bacillati > Actinomycetota > Actinomycetes > Kitasatosporales > Streptomycetaceae > Streptomyces > Streptomyces sp. B1866. Next base: position 1,941 of record NZ_JAVSCF010000440.1, on the reverse strand, counting down.
CGTTCGTGCCGCAGGCGCTGTGCGCGCGGGTGTTCGGGTTCCACGCCTGGGCGCTGACGCTGCCGCAGTGCGTGGAGGGCGTGGTGTGCGTGCTGGTGACCTACCGGATGGTGCGCCGGTGGGCCGGACCGGCCGCGGGCCTGGCCGCCGCCGCGGTGTTCGCCTGCACGCCCATCTGCGCGTCGATGTTCGGGCACGCGATGGAGGACGGGGCGCTGACGATGTGCCTGGTGCTGGCCGCGGACCGCTTCCAGGTGGCCGTCACCGGCGGCCGGCTGCGGTCGCTGGTGTGGGCCGGAGTGTGGGTGGGGGTGGGGTTCCAGGCGAAGATGATGCAGGCCTGGCTGGTGCTGCCCGGGTTCGCCGTCTGCTACCTGCTGTGCGCCCCCGGCGCCCTGGCCCGCCGCGCCCGGCACGTGCTGACCGCCGGGGCCGCGTGCCTGGCGGTGTCCCTGTCCTGGGTCGCGCTGATGACCGCCGTGCCCGCTCACGCCCGGCCCTACGCCGACGGCAGCACCGACAACAGCGCCTTCGCCATGGTCTTCGGCTACAACGGCCTCAGCCGCTTCGGCGTCGACCTGCCCGGCGCCCTCCCCGACTTCCTCGCGGGCGCGGGCGGGAAGTCCGCGGCAGGGTCCGGCGGGCCGCACGCGTCCGGTGCGCACGGCTCGGCGGCCTCCGGCACGGGGTCGGGCGCGGCGTCCGGCGCGGCGTCCCAGGCCCCGGCGTCCCGGGGCGCCACGGCGCACGGCGCGCCGGCGGGCGGCGCCGGGGCACCGCCGGCCGCGTCCGGGAAGGGAGGCGGGCGGCAGCGCCACCACGGCCCGGCCCGCGACCAGGGCGACACCGGATGGACGAAGCTCTTCGGGCTCAGGTTCGGCCCGCAGATCCTGTGGACGCTGCCGTTCGCGCTGATCGGCACGGCCCTGGGCCTGTACGGGCGGCGGCGCGCCGGACGCACCGACACCCTGCGGACCGGCTTCGTGGCCTGGGGCTCGTGGCTGCTGGTGGTCGGCCTGGTCTTCAGCAAGATGTCCGGCATCCCGCACGCCGCCTACCTGGCCACCCTGGCCCCGCCGCTCGCGGCGCTGACCGGCGCCGGGGCGGTGCTGATGTGGCGGGCGTACCGCGACGGGCGCCGGGACGCCTGGGCGCTGCCCGCGGCCGTCGCGGCCCAGGCCGGGTGGGCCTGCTGGCTGTGGTCGTACCACGCGGACTTCCTGCCGTGGCTGCGGTGGCTCGCGCTGGGCGCTGGGGCGGCCGGCGCCGCCGTCCTGGCACTGGGCCGACTGGCCGCCCGTACCCGCGCCCGGCTGACCGCCGTCGGCCTGCTGGCCGGCGTGGCGGGCGCGTTCGCCGCCCCGGCCGCCTGGTCCGCCTCGGTCCTCGACACCCGGTACGGCGGCTGGGCCATCGAGGCGAGCGCGGGCCCGTCCGCGGACCTGTTCGGGCTGCGGGCGACCGCCTCGCTCACGGACGCGCAGCGCCGGCTGTGGGCCTACGTCGAACGGCACCGGGGCGGCGCCGAGTACCCGCTGACCACCACGAACTGGATGGCGGCGGAACCGTTCATCCTGGCGACCGGTCAGAAGGTGCTGCCCATGGGCGGGTTCTCCGGCGCGGTCCCGGACCCCACGCTGAAGGAGTTCACCCGGCTGGTCGGCGAGGGCAGGGTGCGGCTGGTGCTGACGCGGCCCGGCGGCGGCGGAATCGTTCCGGGAGTCGGGACCACGGGCCGGATCGCCGCCTGGGTGGCCGCCCACTGCGCGCGCGTCCCCGCCGCGGACTACGGCGGGCAGGACCCCGCCGCGGGCGGCTCCGCGCCGCGCGGGGGCCCGGGGCGGGGCGGGCCGGACGGCGGGGTCGGCGGCGCGCTCTACCGCTGCGCGGCCGGCGACGCCCGGGAATGACCCGCTGACACGGGTGCGGCCGGGCGGCGGC
>NZ_JAVSCF010000439.1:0-2802 GCF_031932565.1 Streptomyces sp. B1866 | reverse complement strand
GCCGCTCGGCGTCGGCGGCGTACCGGGCGGCGCGGCGGGCCGCCCAGTCGGGGGCGACGGCGGTCACCGCGCCCGCGGCGTCGTACACCGCGGCCCAGCCGTCGACCTCGGTGGCCAGCCGGGCGAGCAGCGCGGCGGGCCCCTGGGGGCCGAGCGCGGCGCGGGTCAGCTCGCGCTGCGCCTCGAACCCGGCGGTGACCGACCGGTACTGGTCGGCGGCGAGGGCCGCGGAGACGGCCTTGGAGATGGCGATGAACGGCGTGGGGCGCGGCACGGCGAGCAGCGGCAGGCCCTCCTGCCGGGCCGCCCCGACGAGCGCGGCGGGCACCGCGCCGTGGTGCACGCCGACCGCGAAGCCCAGCCCGGCGACGCCCGCGCCGGCCAGCCGCCGCACGTAGCGGGTCATGGCCTCGGGGTCGGCGACGTCCAGCGTCAGGCCGGTGACCAGCAGCAGTTCGCCGCCGTCCAGGTACGGCACGGGGTCGGCCAGCTCGCTGGCGTGCGCCCACCGCACGGGCGTGTCGAGCCGGTCGCCGCCCGCGAGCACGGTCAGCCCGAGCCCGGGGTGGCGGACGAGGGACGCGAGCGTGGCGGGCATGGCACCTTCCGAGGGCTTCCCGGGGCTGACGTTCCGTACGAACGGGTCCCTTCGATTCTGCCCCAGTGGCCCACACGGCGGCGCGGGCGGCCGGGACCGCGCCCGGTCCCGGCGTCCCGCGCGGGGCGGCGCCGGGGCCGCCGGGCGCCGGTCAGGACCGCAGGTCGACCAGGACCGGCGGCGCGCCGCCGCCGGTGACGGACGTCACCGACAGCACCGCCTGGCCGGGCAGGACCGCGTTGGCCAGCTCGGAGGCCGACCAGCGCTCGCGCTCCACCGTCCGCACGGTCACCGACTGGAGCGTGGCGCGCTTGCCGGTGATCAGGCTGCGGACCGTGTGCAGCGCGCGGGTCAGCGGCTGCTCGGAGACGAACTCGCGGTCGGTGACGTCCCGGGTCTGCACCCACTCCTTGCCCCACACCTCCGCGAACCGCTGCCCGTCCCGGGTGGTCACCCCGGCGCAGGCCATCCGGCAGCCGACCGCGCCCAGCAGCGCGCCGCCCAGGCCCTCGGGCACGTCGTCGAGGGTGCGCAGGGTGAGCACGACGCCCGCGCCCGCGGACCGCAGGCGCTGGATGCCGCGCAGCGCCTCGGGGCTGACGGTGTGCGAGGCGTCGTCCAGGACCAGGCAGGCGAACAGGGACCGGTCGCGGCGGTTCCCGGCGGCCTCGGTGAACTGCGCGAGGATCAGCCGGGTCAGCATCCGGGACGCCTCGGCGTGGCCGCGCTCGGGCAGGTCGACGCGCACCCGCAGCGGGTGTTCCAGCGCGCCGCCCAGGGAGAACGGGCGCCGTCCGCCGGCGGTGTCGAAGAACCCGGCGAAGGCGGGCCGGTCCAGCAGCGCGATCCGGTCCGCGAGCAGCGGGCCCACGTCGCCCGGCGCGGCGGCCTGCCGCTCGCGCGCGGCCAGCTCGCGGGCCTGGGCGCGCTGCCCGGACGCCTCCAGTTCGCGGTGCAGAGGCTCCAGAACGGCCGGGGAGCCGTCCAGCAGCTCCCTCAGCTCGGGTACGGACGGGAAGCGGCCGTAGGCGGCGTGGAAGGGGCCCAGGAGCTGGGCGAGGGCGGTCGCGGCCCGCCTGCCGTCCGCGCCGGGCAGGTCGCCGACCAGCGCCTCGGCGAGCGCGCCGGCCGCCTCGTCGGGGTCGCTCCCGCCGCCGTACAGGTCGAGGTCGTAGGCCGAGTCGGGGCGGCCGATCTTCACCACGACGTCGAACGCGTCGTCCGGCCCCAGCCCCGCGCCCGCGGCGCCGACGGCGACGACCGCGACGCGCCCGGCCAGCGCCTGGAGGCACAGCGACTCCACGACGGGCCGCACCAGGCGCGCGGTCTTGCCGGAGCCGGGCGGGCCGACGGCCAGCAGCGAGGTGCCCAGCACGTCGGGGTCCAGGGCGAGCCCGGCGCCGCGGTGCTGGTGGGGGTTGCGCGGGTCGTCCACGGCGGTGCCGATGCGGACCTGGCGGACCGGCAGGTCGTGCCGGGCGGTGCGTACGGACACGTCGCGCGCGCCGGAGGGGTGCGGGCAGGCGGCGGCGCCGTGCCGCAGCACGGTGTCGGTGAAGGCGGCCAGCGAGTTCCGGCCGGCGCGCACCGACTGCCAGGCGCGCTCGATGCGCGCCTGGTCGACGTCGTTCATCAGCCCCTCGCGCGCGTCCGCGGCCAGCCGGTCGGCGGCGGCGTGCGCACCCGCGGCGCGCAGCTCGGGCCACTCGGCGGGGTCCTCCCGCGGGAGCGGCGGCCCGGCGGGCCGGGTCCCGTCCGACGGCCCGGCGGCGGAGTCGTCCCACAGGCGGCGCAGCACCGGGGTGGCGTAGCGGCGCCAGACCTCGGGCCAGTTGCCGATGCGGCCGAAGACCACGGCGATAGCGCCGATGACCAGCCACCGGTAGACCTTGGCGGCGTACAGGCCCTTGTCCGTCTTGTCGTAGTACCACCAGGAGTCGGGGGTGACCGCGCGCAGCGGCCACTGCCAGTAGCCGCCGAGGTAGTGGTGGGACAGCAGGGACCACAGCAGCCAGCCGCACAGGGCGGAGATCAGCGCGCCGCCCACCAGCTTGCCGCCGGGGATGCGGTCGGGGTCCTCGGGGGGCCGGGGCCGGTGGCCGTAGGCCCACACGCCGGGCGGCACGGCGGGGCGGGGCGCGCGCAGCCAGGCGACGAACGGCGGCGGCGCGGCGGCCTTGGGCGCGCCGGGCGGCGCCGCGGGG
>NZ_JAVSCF010000438.1:0-2841 GCF_031932565.1 Streptomyces sp. B1866 | reverse complement strand
CGGGGGCCGGGGGCCGGGGGCCGGGGGGCACTACCGGGACGGGACGCCTGCGCCGGGCCGGGCGCGGACGGCTTGGCGGGCGCCCTGCGGGGCGCCGAGGGCTTGCCAGCGCCGCGGCCGGAGCCGTTGCCCTGCTGGAAAGCGTCGGTCAGCTTGCGAACAACCGGCGCCTCGATCGTCGAGGACGCCGAACGGACGAATTCGCCAAGTTCTTGGAGCTTGGCCATGACGACCTTGCTCTCGACTCCGAACTCCTTGGCGAGTTCGTATACCCGGACCTTAGCCACATCGCTCCTTCTCGGTCCGGGGTGGTCGTCCGCCGGACCGTCGCTACTTCATGGGCGTACTCATCGCGTACTCATCGAGTGCTCATCGCAATCTCGACCTACTTCCGACTCGCGAGGTACCTGCTGCGGCACGGTGGTCGCGCCGCTTCCTTCCAGTGCTGCCTGTCGTACTGCCTGCGGTCTCACCGCCTGCGGTCACCGCCTGCCGGCCGTGCCCGCCTGGGGCCGCCCGCCGCCGCGCGCGGGGCGCGGCGGCCCGGTCTGCCCGGCACACCGCTCGACGTACCGGCTCAGGACCGAGGTGTCGAGCGGCCCGGAGCCCCTGAGGGCCCGGGGAAACGCCCGGCGGCGGACCGCCAGGTCGAGACAGGCCTGGGTGGGGTGCACGTACGCGCCCCGACCGGGCAGCGTACCGCGCCGGTCGGGGACGCATGCGCCCTGGACCGCCACGATGCGCAGCAGTTCGTCTTTGGCCGCCCGCTCCCGGCATCCCACGCACGTTCTCTCAGGGCATGCGCGGGCACGCGTCCGACCAGACACGGTGTAAGTCTACCTCCCTGGACCGGCCTCACCCCTCGGGGGCGATGATCGAATGGTCGTTCCGCGCCGCCGGGCCGTATCCGGCGCCGGGACGCGCGGCCGCGGCCCGGGTTCAGCGCCGCTCGGCGGGCTGCCCGGCGGGCTGCTGCTCGGTGTCGGGGCGGATGTCGATGCGCCAGCCGGTGAGCCGGGCGGCCAGGCGCGCGTTCTGCCCCTCCTTGCCGATGGCGAGCGACAGCTGGTAGTCGGGCACGGTGACCCGCGCGGAGCGCGCGCCCAGGTCCACGATGTCGACCTTGCTGACCCGCGCGGGGGACAGCGCGTTGGCGACCAGCTCGGCCGGGTCGTCCGACCAGTCCACGATGTCGATCTTCTCGCCGTTCAGCTCGGCCATGACGCTGCGCACCCGGCCGCCCATCGGGCCGATGCACGCGCCCTTGGCGTTCAGCCCCGACCGAGTGGACCGCACGGCGATCTTCGTCCGGTGGCCCGCCTCCCGGGCGATGGCCGCGATCTCCACCGACCCGTCGGCGATCTCCGGCACCTCCAGCGCGAAGAGCTTCTTGACCAGGTTGGGGTGGGTGCGCGAGAGCGTGACCGACGGGCCGCGGGCGCCCTTGGCGACCCGGACGACGTACGTGCGCAGGCGGGTGCCGTGCCGGTACTCCTCGCCGGGCACCTGTTCCTGCGCCGGCAGGATCGCCTCCAGCCGGCCGATGTCGACCAGCACGTTCTTCGGGTCCTTGCCCTGCTGGACGACGCCGGCGACCACGTCGCCCTCCCGGCCCGCGTACTCGCCGAAGGTGATCTCCTCCTCGGCGTCCCGCAGCCGCTGCAGGATGACCTGCTTGGCGGTGGTCGCGGCGATCCGCCCGAACCCGGAGGGGGTGTCGTCGAACTCGCGCGGCTCCTGCCCCGGCGCGTCCGCCAGCTCCTCGGCGTCCTCCTGGGCCCACACGGTGACGTGCCCGGTCTGCCGGTCCAGCTCCACGCGCGCCCGGCGGCGGCTGCCGTCGGTGCGGTGGTAGGCGATGAGGAGGGCCGACTCGATCGCCTCGACCAGCAGGTCGAAGGAGATCTCCTTCTCGCGGACCAGCCCCCGCAGAGCGCTCATGTCGATGTCCACGGCTACGCCTCCTCCTTGCTCTCGTCGCGGCTGCCGTCGGGGCCGCCCGCGGCCTGGCGGCTGAACTCGATCTCCACCCGGGCCGAGGCGATCTCGGCGAAGTCCAGCCGCCGCGCGGTGGCCGGGCGGCCCTTGGCGCCCGGCACCTCCACGTCGAGGCCGGTGTCGTCCACCGCGGTGACGCGCGCGACCAGCTCGCCGCCCGCGGCGAGCCGGGCCTTGACCAGCCGGCCGACGGCGCGGCGGTAGTGGCGCTGGTGGCGCAGCGGGCGGTCGGCGCCGGGCGAGGTGACCTCCAGTACGTACGGGGTCGCGCCCATGGTGTCGGTGTCGTCGAGCGCGCCGGAGATCTCCCGGCTCAGTTCGGCACACGCGTCGAGCAGCACGCCCTCGTCGGAGTCCACGACGACCCGCAGCACGCGCCGCTTCCCGGCCGGGGTCACCTGGACGTCCTCCAGGTCCCAGCCCCGTGCGCTGACGAGCGGTTCCAGCAAGCCGCGCAGCCTATCGCTCAGGGGGGTGCTCATCCGGGTGACTCCTCGGCCGCGTGTGCTGTTGCGTGTGCTGTTGTGGGAACGTCGCGTGTCAGGTCAAAGCCTATCCGTTCCGGCGGCAGGCTGACGATTCGGCGGCTGGTGGCGGGCGGCGCGGCGCGGCACGAGTACGCTCACCAGCGGTGATCACCAGAAGGCGGCGCGGGCGCCGCCTTGGCCCGGAAATGAGGAATGTGCCGACCACGACGCTGACGACTGCCACGCCGGCCGCCGCCGGCGGCACCCCGGGGGAAGCGCCGGACGCCGTCCCGGCCGGGGCCCGGGCCGCCGGCCGGGGGGTCGGGCGGCCCGCCGCGTCGGCGGCCCGATCGGACGGGGCGGTGCCGGTCGCGCC
>NZ_JAVSCF010000437.1:0-2842 GCF_031932565.1 Streptomyces sp. B1866 | reverse complement strand
CCGCGCGCGGCCGGCGGCGGCGGGCAGGCCCGGTCGAATCCGGCCGCCCCGCGCAGACCGGCGGTCACCCCGGTGGTCACCGCTCACCTCCGCTGCCCGCGCCCGTGCCGTCCGCGCCCTGGCCGCCCGTGCCCTGGCCGTCCGCGCCGTCGGCGGGCGGGTCGTCGGCGGGCGGGTCGTCGCACCGCTCCAGCGGGCGGGTCGCCGGGCCCTCCAGCACCGCGCCGTCCGTACCGAACCGCGAACCGTGGCAGGGACACTCCCAGGTGCGGTCCGCGTCGTTGAACTGCACCAGGCAGCCCAGGTGCGTGCACCGCGCGGACAGCGCGTGCAGCGCGCCCGCCTCGTCGCGGAACACCGCGCGCTGCCGGCCGCCGACGCGCACCACCGTGCCGCCCCCGCGCGGGACGGCGCGCGCCGCGTCCGCGCCGCCGCCCGAGGACAGCCGGTCGCCGAGGAAGTGCCGCGCCACCTCCGCCTGCTGCTTGAGCAGGGCGGGCGCCTCACGCACCGGGTTGCGCCGGCCCGGGTCGTACAGGTCCGCCCACGGCGGCGGGCTGCCGGTCAGCCGCCCGGCCAGCAGCGCGCCGGCCAGCACCCCGCCGGTCATGCCCCAGCCCGCGAAGCCGGTGGCCACCCACGCGTGCCGGGACGCCCGGTGCAGAGCGCCCACGTACGGCAGCCGGTCGGGCGTCCAGGTGTCCTGCGCCGACCAGCGGAAGGCGGGCTCCGCGTCGGGGAAGCGGTCGCGTGTCCAGGCGGCGAGGCGCTCGAAGCGCGCGGTGACGCCGCCCGCGCCCGGCGCGAACTTCTCCCCGGTGACCACCAGCAGCCGCCGACCGTCCCCGTACGGCGCCGTACGCACCGAGCGCGTGCCCTGCTCGGGGGTGAGGTACATGCCACGCGGCGCGCCGCCGGCGGGCAGGACCGCGGCCACGACCAGTTCGCGGCGCGGGGTCAGGCGGGCGAACAGCAGGCCCCGGTCGAAGACCGGGTAGTGGGTGGCGACCACGACGTCGCGGGCGCGGACCTCGGCCCCGGCCTCGGTCACGATCCGGCACGGGTCGCCCTCGTGCAGCGCGGTCACGCGCGAGTGCTCGACCACGCGCGCGCCGCGCGCGGCGGCGTCGGCGGCGAGCGCCAGCAGGTACCTGCGGGGGTGGAACTGGGCCTGCCCGGGCACCCGGACCGCCCCGGCCACCGGAAACGGCAGGTCGGTGGCGGTCACGAAGGAGGCGTCGAGCCCCGCGTCGGCGGCCGCGGCCGCCTCGGCCCGCACCGCGCCCAGCGCCTCGGCCTCCTGGGCGTAGGTGTAGGCCGGGGCCTCCTCCAGGTCGCAGTCGATCGCCAGCTCGGCGCAGGCGCGCCGCACGCGGGCCACGGCGTCCGCCTGCGAGGCGGCGTACGCGCGGGCGGCGTCCTCGCCGCGCGCGTCGCGTATCCGCTGGTAGGCCAGGCCCTGGAGCGCCGACACCTTGGCGGTGGTGTGCCCGGTCACGCCCGACGCCAGCCGGTCGGCCTCCACCAGGGCCACCGACCGTCCCGCGCGGGCCAGTTCCCAGGCCGTGCAGATGCCCGCGACGCCGCCGCCGACCACGGCGGCGTCCACCTCCAGCGCGGGCCCGCCCGGCTCCAGAGCCGGGTACCGGGGGCCGGGCGCGGACTCCATCCAGTAGGACGCGGGTGTGAACGCGGTGGCGATGCTCGTCATCGGCGGTTTCTCCTCTCGCCTTCCCGGGTGCCCCCGATCCCGCCGCCGACGCCTGGCCGCCGCGCCCGGCCGCCGCCCCCGCCCGCGGCGATCAGGCGTTTGACCTGGGGCTCCCGCGGTACACGGCTGCCATGCGAATGATCAGACCCCCTGGCGTGTACGCGCCACAGGGCGACACCGCGCTCCTGGCCGAGGCGGTGCGCCGCGAGGCCCGGGTGGCGGGCTCGCACGTGCTGGACGTGGGCACGGGCACCGGCGCGCTGGCCATCCTCGCGGCGCGGTGCGGCGCGGCCCGGGTCGACGCCGTCGACATCTCCCCGAGCGCGGTGCTGGCCGCGCGCCTGAACGCGCGGCTGTCCGGCCTGCCGGTCCGGGTCCGGCGCGGCGGCCTGCCGCGCCCGGCCGCCGGGCGGCGCTTCGACGTCATCGTGGCCAACCCTCCGTACGTACCGTCGCTGCTGCCCCTGGGCCACTCCCGCCGCTGGAACGGCGGCCCGGACGGGCGGGCGGTGCTGGACGTGCTGTGCGCGCGGGCCCCGCGGCTGCTGCGGCCGCGCGGCGTGCTGCTGGTGGTGCACTCCGGGCTGTGCGGGGTCGACCGCACCCTGCGGGACCTGGCCGGCCGGGGCCTGCGGGCGGAGGTGGCGGCGCGCAGCATCGTGCCGTTCGGTCCCGTGCTGCGCGGCAGCAGCCCGTGGCTGGCGTCCCAGGGGCTGATCGCCCCCGGCGAGGACAAGGAAGAGCTGGTGGTGATCCGTGCCCTGCGCGCCTGACGGCCCCGGCGAGCCCGTGCCCGCGGCCCGGCGTGTCGTCATCGACCCGGAAGGGCCGCTGCTGGTCGAGGGCCCGGTCGAGGTCACCCTGGCCGACGGCGGCACGGCGCGCTCCGACCGGGTCATGGTCGCCGTGTGCGCCTGCGGGCACAGCGCCCGCTACCCCTGGTGCGACACCAGCCACCGCCGCCTCGCGGCCGCCGACGGGCGCCGGAGCGGCACGCGGTGCGGCGAGGAGCCCGGGTCCGCCTGAGCGCCGTGCGCCGCCGGCGCGCGCCGGGGCTCCCGTACGGGCCGGCGAGAGCCCACCCGCCCGCGGCCGCCCTGCTCCCGTGCCGTCCGGCCCGGCCGTGGCCTG
>NZ_JAVSCF010000436.1:0-2847 GCF_031932565.1 Streptomyces sp. B1866 | reverse complement strand
TCCCGCGCGCGAGCGCGTCGGCGAGGGGGCGGCGGGGGCGGCGGTCATGGGGCTCCTGGGCGGAAGGGGCCGGGCTGTGAGCGTAGCCCGGACACCACATCCGGGTATGCCGCCGGTCGGTGATGTCGGATTGCGAGTCACCGGGCCTGTCAGGCACCGGCGATGCCCGCCACCCGCTCGTGGAACGCCCGGGCACGCGGCTCGCCCGGATACCGCCGCCTCAGCTCGCTGCCGAGTTCATCGGCGACTGTCAGCAAGGACGGCAGCGACTTCCGGGGCGTCTCCAACGCCCGCGTCCCCATGGCCACGGCCTCCTCCAGCTCACCGGCCCGCGCGGCCGTCACTCCAAGGGTGAGCCGGGCCTCCGCCGCCCGCATGGGTGAGACCTCGCGGCCGTTTCGAGCGGTGCTCGTGCGGACGACCTCCCGGGCGTGGCGGACGGCACGGTCGTCGTCTCCCAAGAGCCGGTAGGAGTCCATCGCGTAGAAGTCCCACTTGGCGGGGTCGATGATGAAATGGTGCTCGGGGTGGTCGGGCCGGGGCAGGCGTTCGAGACGGGCCCGGCCCGCGTCGAGCGCGTTGCGCACGCTCCGGGCGTCGCCCATGCGCGCGTACGCCTTGGCCTGCTGTGCGTAGAGCTGCACGCCGACGCTGTGCGTCGAGTCCGCCTCGTGTCCGGCGTCCACGCAGTCCACGGCGTCGGACCACCGCCCCTGTGTGAGAGCGAACCAGGCGCCCAGTTCCCAGGCCCAGGCGGCGATCTCGCCGTGCCCGGTCTCGCGGCCGATCGCCAGCGCTGCGGCGCGGCTGGTGTCGGCTGCCTGGTGCTGTCCGAGGTCGTACTCGACGCAACCGCCGAGGAGGAAGAGCCAGCCCGCGTGGACCAGCAGGTCCCGGTGCTGACGAAGGGTCGTCCGGCCTTCGAGAAGCCGTGACACGTGCCGGATGCCCAATCGGGTCTGCCGGTGCAGTTCGGCGGCGGGGGTGTGCGGATAGGCGCGGCACAGCCGGTCGATCGCGGTCTCGACGGTCTCCATCTCGGCGGCGCTGACATCCGATGCCTGTGCGTGCCGCACCAGGTCGGCCACGTCCCACGGGCCGGGCCGGGTGGTCGGCACGGACAAGGCGGCCGAGGCGGCCGCGGTGGCGCGCGCAGAGGCGAAGGCGTCGTCCTCCCAGGGGCGCGGAGCCAGGCGGAGCAGGTGCCCGGGAATGCGCAGGGCGTCGGCGATCCATTCGATCTTCTCAATGGACGTGATACGCGAGTCACCCCGCGCGATCCTGCCGACCCGCTCCGGTTTGATGTCACAGGCTTCGGCCAGCCTGCTGAAGCTGATCCCGCCCCACTTCCGGGCGAGGAAGAAGACGGTTCCGAAGTCGTGCCGGACGAGGGCCGCCCGCACGTCTTCGCGTTCGAGCACGTGGGACGGTAAGGCGGTGGGCGGTGCTGGATAACGCATAGTCCGGTGACCTCCGTCGTCTGACGGTACGTATGCCGATCCGCGCTGTGGGAGTACTCATCGTACGGACCGCTCATATGGGCTAACGAGGCGGTCGGCGGCCGGTCACTCCGGAGACGCGGAACCAGCCCAGGCGTGCCCGTCATCGGTACAGCCCGGCTCTCCGGATCGCTCGGCGCTCCTTTCGGCGAGCGCCGGGGCAAGCTCCCGGGCCCGGCCGAAAGGGAGCCGACCGCCCAAGCCGTCTGCGAACCTCGGACGCAGACCGGTCGGAGCCCGGTCCGCCCTCACAGCTGGGGCTGCACCTCGGCGGCGATCAGCTCCAGGTGGTCCAGGTCGTCCAGGTCGAGGATCTGGAGGTAGATCCGGGACGCGCCGGTCTCCGCGTAGCGGCCGATCGTGTCGACCACCTCGGCGGGCGTGCCCGCCAGCCCGTGCTCCTTCAGCTCCGCGACCTCCCGGCCGATCGCCGCCGCCCGCCGCGCGACGTCCGCGTCGTCCTTTCCCGCGCACACCACCAGCGCGTTGGAGTACACCAGGTCGTCCGGCGCGCGGCCGATGGCCTCGGCCGCCGCCCGGACGCGGCCGAACTGCCGCTCGGTCTCGGCCACGGACGAGAACGGCATGTTGAACTCCTGCGCGTACCGCGCGGCCAGGCGCGGGGTGCGGGTCGCGCCGTGGCCGCCGATCAGGACCGGCACCCGGGACTGGGCGGGCTTGGGCAGGGCGGGCGAGTCGGCCAGCTGGTAGTACTCGCCGTCGTAGGAGAAGGTCTCGCCGACCGGGGTCTGCCACAGGCCGGTGACGACGGCCAGCTGCTCCTCCAGCCGCGCGAACCGGTCTGCGGGGAACGGGATGCCGTACGCCCGGTGCTCCTCCTCGTACCACCCCGCGCCGAGGCCGAGCTCGATCCGGCCGCCGGACATCTGGTCGACCTGGGCGACCTGGAGGGCCAGCACGCCCGGCAGCCGGAAGGTGGCGGCGGTCATCAGGGTGCCCAGCCGGATCCGGGTGGTCTCCCGGGCCAGCCCGGCGAGGGTGATCCACGCGTCGGTGGGGCCCGGCAGGCCGTCGGCGGACCCCATGCGGAGGTAGTGGTCGGAGCGGAAGAAGGCGTCGAAGCCGAGGTCCTCGGCGGCCTTGGCCACGGCGAGCAGGGTCTCGTACGACGCGCCCTGCTGGGGCTCGGTGAAGATGCGCAGTTCCATACGGCCCATCCTGCCCACCGGAACCGGCCCGCCGGGGACCGCCCCGCCCGGCCGGACGGCCGCCGCCCCGGTCGCGTGTGCGGGCCGGGGCCGCCGTGCGGTCCGGCGCCTCCTTCCGGGCCGGTGTCCGCCGGCGCTCCGGCACCAGGGGGCGCCCGGGCGGGCGGTGGTGCGCCGGC
>NZ_JAVSCF010000435.1:0-2871 GCF_031932565.1 Streptomyces sp. B1866 | reverse complement strand
ACGGCGGGACGCGGCGGGAGCGCCGAGCCCGGCCGCGCCGACCCGCGCGGGCGGCCGGACCGGGCTGGAGGAGGCCGCGTGAGCGCCCCGCACCCGACGCGCCCGGAGCCGGTACGCCCCGGCCCCGCGCACCCCGAGCCGCCTCCTCCCGACCCGGCCCGGCCCGATCCGACCCGGCCCGATCCGGCACGTTCCGAGTCGGCGGGCTCTGACTCGGCGCACTCCGGGCCCGCGCCGTCGGCGGTGCCCCGCCCGGCCCCGGCGCACCACCGCCCGCCGCCCCCGGGAGGCGAGTCGCGGGACACGGCCGCGCACCCCCTGGACAACCCCGCGCTGACCTCGCTGACCGGCCCGCACGCCCACTTCGCCGAGGCGCGCGGGCGGGTCCTGCGCTACCCGCTCGACGTGTCGCCCTGGCTCGCGTTGCCGGACGACCCGGACGAGGACGACTGGGCCGACCTCGCCGCCCTGGCGGGCCCCGGCGCCGAGGTGCCGCTGCCCTCGGTCCGCTGCCCGCCGCCGGACGGCTGGGAGGTGACGTTCAGCTTCGAGGGAGTGCAGCTCGTCGACGACGGCGTGGCCGCGGCGCCGGACGAGGAGGCCGTCCGGCTCGGCCCGGCCGACGTGCCGGAGATCCTGGACCTGGTCGCGCTCACCCAGCCCGGACCGTTCCTGCCGCGCACCATCGAGATGGGCACCTACCTGGGCATCCGGCGCGGCGGCGCGCTCGTGGCGATGGCCGGGGAGCGGCTGCACCCGCCGGGCTGGACGGAGATCAGCGCCGTGTGCACCCACCCGGACCACCGCGGCGAGGGACTGGCCTCGCGGCTGGTCCGGGCGGTCGCGGCGAACATCCGCGCGCGCGGCGAGACGCCCTTCCTGCACACCGGCGCGCGCAACACCACGGCCATCCGGCTGTACGAGTCGCTGGGCTTCCGGCTGCGGGCCCGGACGACGTTCCAGGGGGCACGGGTGCCGGCGGACCTGCCGGGCGTCGGCACGGCCGCGCCCTCCGGCCGGTGAGGTGACCGCGCGCCGGGCGCCGTACGGGCCGTACGGGCCGGGCCGGCCGTAACGGGCGCCGGGCCCGGGCGGCCGGCCGTACGGCGGCCGACGGGCCCGCTCGCCGGGGCCGGGAAGCTGACGGTACGGGTGGCCGGAACGTACCCGCTGGCGCAGGCCGCGACCGCGCACGAACGGCTGGCGAAGGGCGGCGTGCGGGGCCGGCTGGTGCTGGTGCTGGTGGCGGCGCGGCGGTACGGGCCGGAGGGCGCGCGGGCCGCGCGGACCCGGTGCACAGGGCGCTCCGGGAGTCGGCGGCGCGGAACGGTCCGGTGGCGCGCGCCCGGCGCGCGCGCCCGGCGGTTGACGCCCGTAACACCGCGCCCCATCATGTGCGCACCGGTGCGCCGCCACGACCAGCGCTGTACGGCGCCGCACCGGGTACAACGGGGGAAGCACGATGACACACGCACTGCATCACGCGCATGCCTGTCCGCCGTCGCGGCTCTTCGCCCTCATGGCAACCACGGACCGAAAGAGAACCATGCGCTACCGAACCAGGGTGACGGCACCCGCAGCCGCCGCCCTCCTCGCCTCCGGCGCGCCCCTCGCCCGCGCCACGGCCGCACCGACCGCGAGCACCGCCGCGCCGACCGGGCTCAGGACCGCCGCCACCGGCGGGGAAGGCCTCGGCGACCCGGTCTACCCGACCCTCGGAAACACCGGCTACCGGGTCTCCGCCTACCACCTGGACGTCACCTACCGGCCCGACACCAGACTGGTCGACGCCGTCGTCACGGTCTCGGCCAGGGCCACCGAGTACCTGACCCGCCTCTCGCTCGACGCCGGGGCCGCCCTGGACATCCGCGAGGTGGCACTGGACGGCAGGCCCGCGGCGTACGAGCGGCAGGGCGACAAGCTCGTGATCACGCCCGCCCGCCGCGTCCCCCGGCGCGGCCGGCTGGCCGTACGGATCGCCTACACCGCCGACCCGCGCGCGCTGGCCTTCCCGTACAACGGCTGGGTGCCCACGCCGGACGGCTTCGCGGTCGCCGGCCAGCCGAACCTCGCCCACACGGTCTTCCCCTGCAACGACCACCCCAGCGACAAGGCGTACTTCGCCTTCCGGATCACCGTGCCGGACGGCCTGAAGGGCGTGGCGAGCGGCACGCCGGTGTCCCAGGAGAGCACCGGGGACGGCACCACGACGTTCGCCTACCGCTCGCGCGACCCCATCGCCACCGAGGTCGTCCAGCTGTCCGTCGGCGACTACACGGTGGTCGAGCGCCAGGGCCCCGGCGGTCTGCCGCTGCGCGACGTGGTGCCGGTCGCCCGCGCCCAGGCCCTGGAACCCGCGCTCGCCCTCACCGCGGGCCAGCTGGCCTGGCTGGAGGCGCGGCTGGGCGCGTACCCCTTCGAGACGTACGGCATCCTGCCCGCCAACACCGACGACCCGCAGGCCTTCGACTTCACCGGCCTGGAGACGCAGACCCTCACCCTCTACAAGCCGAACTACCTGCTCCAGCCGGAGAACAAGATCGGCTCGCACATGATGCACGAGCTGACACACACCTGGTTCGGCAACCTGGTCTCCCCCGCCACCTGGGCCGACCTGTGGCTCAACGAGGGCCACGCCGACTACTACGGCCTGCTGTACCGGTACGAGCGCGGCTGGCCCGACTCGCTGGGCCTGACCTCCATGGAGGCCCGCATGAAGGACGTGTACGCGCGGGGCGACCAGTGGCGGCACGACTCGGGCCCGGTGGCCGCGCCGACCGCGGAGAACCTGTTCGACGCGCAGCGCTACACCGGCGGCACGCTCGTGCTGTACGCGCTGTGGAACCTAGATGATCAATTCCAAGGGGTCAG
>NZ_JAVSCF010000434.1:0-2872 GCF_031932565.1 Streptomyces sp. B1866 | reverse complement strand
GCCGCCGGGCCGGCCGCCGTCGGGAGCGCCGCCCGGGGAGGCGCCCGCGGGGGTGCCGCTCCGGCCGGGGAGGGGCGGGGCCGGGGCGGGGCGGGGCGCCGCGGCGGTCTCGGCGGCCCGTAGCCGGGACAGGACGATGGCGCCGACGAGCGCGGCGAGCAGCAGCACGGACAGCGCCTCGAACGGCAGCACCCAGTGCCGGAAGAGGCTCTGGCCGGAGACGGCGGTGGTGCCCGGGGCGCCGCCGAGGTCGATCCAGGTGGTCCGGAAGGCGTCCACGACCACCCAGACCAGGGCGACCGCGGAGGCGACGGCCACCGTGAGGGCGGCCCAGCGGTTGCCGGAGTCGGCGTCCGGCGACGGTCCGATGGGCGCCTTGGTGAGCATGAGGCCGAACAGGAGGAGGACGACGACGGATCCGACGTAGATCAGCACCTGCACCCAGGCGATGAACTCGGCCGTGAGCAGGAGGTATTCGACGGAGAGCCCGCCGAGCGCCACCACCAGCCACAGGGCGGCGTGCACCAGTTGGCGGGTGGTGACGGTCAGGACGGCGGCGCCGAGGGTGGCGAGGCCGACGAGGAGGAAGGCGATCTCCACGCCGGTCGGCGACAGGAAGCCGTGGTGTGCGGCGGCGAGGTTCACGCGTCGCCCTCCGGCGGTTGCGGCGTCCCGGGGGCCTGGGCGGGGCCGCCCGGGGCGGGGCCGCCCGTGCGGGAGTCGCCCGGGGCGGAGTCCCCCCGGGCGGGGTCGCCCGTCCGGTCCCGGGCCTGTCCGGCTTCCGAGGCCTGTCCGGCTTCCGGGGCCTGCTCCGGGGGCCGCGTGTCGGGTGCTTGCCGGTCGGTGGCCTGCGCGTCCGGGGCTCGCTCGTCCTGGGGCTGCTCGCCTCCCGCCGGACGGCCCGAGGCCCGCCGGGACTGGGCCCCAGGCGCGGCGGGGGGCTGACCGGCGGCGCGGCGCGCCGGGGCCGGCCGGTCCGCGGGACGCGGCTCGGCGCCCGGCTGACCGGCGGGCGGCTGGTCCGCGGCGTGCGGCCCCTCCGCCTGCCGCTCCGCGGCGGCGAGCTTTTCGGCGGCCTTGCGGGCGGCGGTGAGCTCCTTGGGCTCCTCCGCGCGGGTGTCCAGGGCGGGCGGCGCGGGCACCGTCCACATCCACTCGCGGAGCTTGTCCCGCTCGTGGGTGAGGTCGCGGATGTCCTCCTCCGCGTACTCGAACTCCGGCGACCAGAACAGCGCGTCGAAAGGACAGACCTCGATGCAGATCCCGCAGTACATGCACAGCGAGAAGTCGATGGCGAACCGGTCGAGCACGTTGCGGCTGCGCTCGCGCCCGCCGGGCGCGGCCGGAGGCAGGGTCTCCTTGTGGGAGTCGATGTAGATGCACCAGTCCGGGCACTCGCGCGCGCACAGCATGCAGACCGTGCAGTTCTCCTCGAACAGCCCGATCACCCCGCGGGTGCGGGGCGGCAGCGCGGGCTGCACGTCCGGGTACTGCGCGGTGTGCGACTTCCTGGTCATCGTCCGCAGCGTGACGGCCAGGCCCTTGGCCAGGCCGGATCCGGGGAGGCCCCTCACGAGATCACCACCTTGACGACGCCGGTGAGGGCGATCTGGGCCAGCGCGAGCGGGATCAGCCCGGTCCACGCGAGCCGCTGGAGCTGGTCCTCGCGCAGCCGCGGGTAGCTCACCCGCAGCCAGATCACGACGAAGGCGAGCACGGCGGTCTTCAGCAGGGTCCACAGCCAGCCGAGGTCGCCGGCGAACGGGCCGTGCCACCCGCCGAGGAACAGGACGGTCGTCAGCCCGCACAGGACGACGATGCCCGCGTACTCGGCGAGCAGGAACAGCGCGAAGCGCAGCCCGGTGTACTCGGTGTACGCACCGAAGATGATCTCGGAGTCGGCGATCGGCGCGTCGAACGGCGGGCGCTGGAGCTCGGCGAGCCCGGCGGTGAAGAACACCAGCCCGCCCATGATCTGCCAGGGCACCCACCACCACTCGAACGCGTCGAGGATGCCGGGCAGCGAGACGGTGCCGGCGGCCATCGCCACGGAGGCGGCGGCGAGCAGCATCGGCAGCTCGTACGCCATGAGCTGGGCGGCCGTGCGCAGGCCGCCGAGAAGGGAGAACTTGTTGGCCGACGCCCACCCGGCCATGAGCGAGCCGAGCACGCCGACGCCCATCACGGCGAGCGCGAAGAAGATCCCGGCGTCGATGGACCGGCCCACGGCGTTGCCGGGGCCGAGCGGGATCGCCAGCAGGACGAGGAGGTACGGCAGCAGGGCGACGGCGGGAGCGAGCTGGAAGACGCGGCGGTCGGCGCCGGCCGGGACCACGTCCTCCTTCTGCGCGAACTTCACGCCGTCCGCGACCAGCTGGGCCCACCCGTGGAAGCCGCCCGCGTACATCGGGCCCAGGCGGCCCTGCATGTGGGCCATGACCTTGTGCTCGGTCTGCCCGACGAGCAGGGGGAACACGAGGAACACGACGAAGACGGCGAGCAGCCGCAGGGCGACTTCGAGCACGTCGTTCACGCGGCGCCTCCCGCGGTGTCGTCCGACTCGGGGGTCGGGGAGTCCGGGGGCCGGGGGCCGGGGCCGTCCGGCTCCGGGGCGGCCGCGCCGGCCTCGTGAGTCGGGGTCTCAGCGGGGGCCGGGGCGTCGGTGCCGGGGCGGGGGTTGTGCCAGGGGGCGTCCGCGGAGCGGGGGCGGGGCCGGTCCGGGCGGGCGGGCCGGGGCTCCGGCGCCTGGCCCTCGGCCGGGGGCGCCGCCGCGTCGGTCTGGTCGGGCGCCCCGGCGCGCTGGCTCGCCGAGCCCTCGCTCGCACTCCGCGCGCGGCGGGCCGGGCGGTCGGCCGGGGCCTCCCCCGCCGCG
>NZ_JAVSCF010000433.1:0-2872 GCF_031932565.1 Streptomyces sp. B1866 | reverse complement strand
CGGGCCGGCACGCCCCGGGGCGCCGGCCGCGGCGCGGGCGCCCCGGGGACCGTCCCCGGACCGGCCGTCCGCGGCTGCGCCCGCGAGGCCCGCGCCGCGCTGCGCGCCTCGAACTCGTCCAGCAGCTCCCGCTCGCCGCGGCCGCGGACCAGCAGCAGGACGAACGGGTCCTCGTCCAGAAGGCGGGCGACCTGGTAGCACAGCGCCGCCGTGTGCGAGCACAGGTCCCACTCGCCGCAGGCGCACTCAGGCTCCAGGTCGCCGAGTCCCGGCAGGAGGTCGACGCCCGCCGCGGCCGCGTCCTCGGCCAGGTGCGGGGGCATGTCCCGGTCGAGCAGCGCGGCGATGTGCCCGGCCCGGTCCGCCATCACCTCCAGCAGCCGGTCCCACTCCGTGCGGGTCCACTCCCGCAGCAGCACGTCGCAGCGGTGGGCGGCGCGGTCCGTGCCCCGTACGACCGCGGTGACCCGGCCCGGGCGCACGCTGACCGCGCCGACGGCGCCGGCCCGCGCGTGCCGGCGGCCCCGCCTGAGCTGTTCCCCGTCGAGCGCGGTGTCCTCCAGAGCCTTCAGCCACGCCCTGCCCCACCAGGTCCGGGCGAACGCGCCGCCCCGCGCGGGCGGCAGGGCCGCGAAGGTGCGCTCGGCGCGGGCCGCGGCCCGCGCCCCGTCGAAGCCGTCCACCGGGTCCCTGTCCCTTTCCTGGTCTTCCCGGCCGTTCGCGCCGGAGGCCGTGCGGGCCGCGTCCGCGGGGCTGCCGCCCGCCCTCATGCGCCGCCTCCCAGCCGTACCAGCTCCGCCAGCTCGGCGTCGGTCAGTTCGGTCAGCGCGGCCTCGCCGGAGGCGAGCACGGCGTCGGCCAGCCTGCGCTTGCGCTCCAGCAGCGCGGCGACGCGCTCCTCGACGGTCCCCTCGGCCATGAGCCGGTGCACCTGCACCGGACGGGTCTGGCCGATGCGGTGGGCGCGGTCGGTGGCCTGTGCCTCGACGGCGGGGTTCCACCAGCGGTCGTAGTGCACGACGTGCCCGGCCCGGGTGAGGTTCAGCCCCGTGCCCGCGGCCTTCAGCGACAGCAGGAACACCGGCACCTCACCGGACTGGAACCGGCGCACCATCTCCTCGCGCCGCGCCACGGGCGTGCCGCCGTGCAGCAGCTGGGCCGGGGCGCCGCGGGCGGCCAGGTGTGTCTGGAGCAGCCGGGCCATCGCCACGTACTGGGTGAAGACCAGCACGCTCTCCTCCCGGGCGAGCAGGGTGTCCAGCAGCTCGTCCAGCAGGTCCAGCTTGCCGGAGCGGCCCGCGACGCGGGGGGCGTCCTCCTTGAGGAACTGGGCGGGGTGGTTGCAGATCTGCTTCAGGCCGGTGAGCAGCTTCACCACCAGGCCGCGCCGCGCGAGGCCGCCGGCCCCCGCGACCTGTGCGAGGAGTTCGCGCACCACCGCCTCGTAGAGCCCGGCCTGCTCCGCGGTGAGCGCGACCAGGTGGTCGGTCTCGGTCTTCGGCGGCAGCTCCGGCACGATCCCCGGGTCGGACTTGCGGCGGCGCAGCAGGAACGGGCGCACCAGCCGGGACAGGCGCGCGGCCGCCGCCGCGTCCGCGGCCGTCCCGCCGCCCGCGCCGTTCTCCACGGCCCGCGCGTAGTGCCGGCGGAACGCGCCGAGGGTGCCCAGCAGACCCGGCGTGGTCCAGTCCAGGATCGCCCACAGGTCGGTCAGACTGTTCTCCACCGGGGTGCCGGTGAGCGCGACGCGCGCCCGCGCGCCGATGGCGCGCAGCTGCCGCGCGGTGGCGGAGAACGGGTTCTTCACGTGCTGCGCCTCGTCGGCGACCACCAGGCCCCACGGCCCGGCCGCGGCCAGCCGCGCGGCGTCCAGCCGCATCGTGCCGTAGGTGGTGAGAACGAACCCGCCGCCCGCGAGGTCGTCCAGCTCCCGCGCGGGGCCGTGGTAGCGGCGTACGGGCGTGCCGGGCGCGAACCGGGAGATCTCCCGCTGCCAGGTGCCCAGCAGGGAGGCCGGACAGACCACCAGGGTGGGGCCCGCGGTGGCCGGGTCCGCCTGGCGGTGCAGGTGGAGGGCGATCAGCGTGACGGTCTTGCCCAGGC
Source organism: Streptomyces sp. B1866 (assembly GCF_031932565.1). NCBI lineage: Bacteria > Bacillati > Actinomycetota > Actinomycetes > Kitasatosporales > Streptomycetaceae > Streptomyces > Streptomyces sp. B1866. Next base: position 769 of record NZ_JAVSCF010000433.1, on the reverse strand, counting down.
CCATGTCGTCGGCGAGGCAGCCGCCGAGGCCGCGAGCGGTCAGCCCGGCGAGCCACGTGAGGCCGCGCAGCTGGTAGTCGCGCAGGGTGGCGGCCAGCGCGGCCGGCGGAGCGACAGGCTCCGCGGCCGCGCGCCCCGGGTCGGCGAGCCGGTCGCGCAGGTCGGCCAGCCATCCCGTGGCGCGCGCCGCCACGCTCTCGCCCCGCGCCTCGGCGCGTCCGCTGAGCGCGGCGCCGAGCGCCTCGCCCGGGGTGATCCGCCGGTCCCGCCGCCCACGGGCGCGGCGGGCCGCCTCCGGGTCGACGACGACCCACTGGTCGCGCAGCCGCACCAGCGGCCGGCCGGCCTCGGCGAGCCGGTCGAGTTCCGCGCCGGTCAGGTCATGGCCGCCGACGGCGTACCGCCAGGACAGCCGCAGCGGTGCGGCCGCGTCCAGGGACGACGGAACTCCGGACCGCCCCGCGGACCGGCCGCCCTCCCGCACCCTGTCGGCTCCCGGGGCGGTCGCGGCGCCACCGCGGCCGCCGTCCGGGCCGCCGTCGTCTGGTCCGCCGTCGTCCGGCCCGCTGCCGTCCGGGCCGACGACCGCGCGTACGGAGATCCCGCGCGCGAGGCCGCGCGGCCAGAAGACCTCGACCCCCGCGGCGTCCAGGGCCGCGGCGGCCGGGCCCAGCAGCGCGGTGACCTCGTCGTCCGCCAGGTCGAGCGCGTCCGGGACGGCGGCCGACAGCAGCGGCGCCAGCGGCGGCCACGCGCGGGCGGCCCGCCG
>NZ_JAVSCF010000432.1:0-2875 GCF_031932565.1 Streptomyces sp. B1866 | reverse complement strand
TCGCCCTGCCCACCTACCCCTTCCAGCACCGGCGGTACTGGCTGGAGGCCCCGGAGTCGGCGCGGCGCGCCCCCGCCGGCGAGCACGACGGCGCGTTCTGGGCCGCCGTCGAGCAGGGTGACGCCGACCTGCTGGCGGACCTGCTGCGCGGCTCGGCCCGGGAGGAGCGGCCCGATCTCCGCACGCCGCTCGGGCAGCTGCTTCCGGCGCTGTCCGGGTGGCACCGGGACCGGCGGCGGAAGGCGGCGGTGGACAGCTGGCGGTACCGGGTCGTGTGGCGGCCCGTCGCCGCGCCGCCGCACTCCCCGGCGCTGTCCGGCCGCTGGGCCGTCGTCCTGCCCGCGGGGTACGAGGACGACCCGGCCGCCGACTGGGTGTGCGCGGCACTGCGCGGCCACGGCGCCGAGCCCTACCGGCTTGTACTGGCCCCCGGGGAGACCGGAGAGACCGGAGAGACCGGGGAGACCGGAGAGACCCGTGCGGCGCTGTCCAGCCGCCTGGCCGCGGACCCACCCGCCTGCCTGGTGTCCGTACTCGGGCTGAGCGGCGCGGCCCACCCCGGCCACGATGTCCTGCCCGACGCGGTGGCGGGCACCGTCCTGCTCGTCCAGGCGCTCTCCGACGCCGCCGTACGGGCGCCGCTGTGGACGCTGACCCGCGGCGGCGTCGCCGCGACCCCGGACGATCCGGCCGGCGCCGCGCACGCCGCGCAGCTGTGGGCCGTCGCCCGCGTGGCGGGCCTGGAGCACCCGGAGCTGTGGGGCGGGCTGCTCGACCTGCCCGCCGACCTCGACGCGCGCGGGGCCGAGCTGTTCGCCGCCGTGCTGGCGGCCGACGAGGGAGAGGACCAGCTCGCGCTGCGGCCCCGCGCGGGACTGCTGGGCCGCAGGCTCGTGCGCGCACCCCTGCCGGACGGCGCGCCGCCCCCCGCCTGGCGGCCCCGCGGCGCCGCGCTGGTCACCGGCGGCACCGGTGGCCTGGGCGGGCACGTGGCCCGCTGGCTGGCGGACGCGGGCGTACGGCACCTGGTGCTGGTCAGCCGCCGCGGACCGGAGGCGGACGGCGCGGACCGCCTGCGCGACGACCTCACCGCGCAGGGCGTACGGGTGACGGTCGCGGCCTGCGACGTGGCGGACCGGGCCGCGCTCGCCGGGCTCCTCGACCGCGTGCGGGCGGACGGCCCGCCGATCCGTACGGTCGTGCACGCCGCCGGCTCCGGGCACGCCGCGCGGCTGCTGGACACCGACTGCGAGGAGATGGCGGCGGTGCTGCGGGCCAAGGTGGCCGGGGCCCGCAACCTCGACGAACTGCTCGGCGACGTGGACGCCTTCGTCCTGTTCTCCTCCGGCGCGGGCGTGTGGGGCAGCGGCGCGCAGGGCGCCTACGCGGCCGCCAACGCCTCCCTCGACGCGCTGGCCGAAGAGCGCAGGAGCCGGGGGCGGGCGGCCACCTGCGTCGCGTGGGGCGCCTGGGCCGGCGACGGCATGGCCGCGGGCGCCGGCGAGGAGTGGTGGGGCAGGCAGGGACTGCGGTTCATGGAGCCCGCGACCGCGCTCGCCGCCCTGCACCAGGCCGTGGACCGCGACGAGGGCACGCTCGTCGTCGCCGACATCGACTGGCGGACGTTCGCACCGCGGTTCGCCTCCGCGCGCACCCGGCCGCTGATCGGCGACATCCCCGAGGCACGCCCCACGCCGGACGCGGCCGAGCCGGCCACCCCGGACCTCGCCGCCACGCTGGCGGGGCTGTCCGGCGACGAACGGCGCCGCGCCCTGCTCACCGAGGTGCGGGCGCAGGCCGCGGCGGTGCTCGGGCACCCCGGCGCGGACGCCGTGCCGGTCGACCGGCCGTTCCGCGAGCTGGGCTTCGACTCGCTCACCGCGGTCAAGCTGCGCAACCGGCTGGCCGCCGCCACCGGTCTGGCCCTGCCGGCCGCCCTGGTCTTCGACCACCCCACGTCCACGGCGCTCGCCGCGTACCTGGGCTCCCGGCTCGGCTTCGACGAGCTCCCCGCCCGGTCCGCCGTGTTCGCGGACCTGGCCCGGCTGGAGTCCACCGTCGCGTCGCTGACCGCGGACGCCCTCCCGCGGGCCGTGCCGGACGCCCGCGACCGGGCGGCGCTCACCGCGCGGCTGCGGGCCCTGCTGGACCGGTGGGACCAGCTCCAGGGCGTCGGCCAGGCCGCGTCCCGAGAACAGGTCGCCGACGTCAGCGACGACGATCTCTTCTCCTTCATCGACGCCAAGTTCGGCCGTTCGTGACCTCTGTCGACCACCACGCGAAAAGGACGGGACTCTCCATGGGGGACGAGCAGAAACTCCGCACCTACCTCCGGCGGGTCACCGCCGACCTGGCCGATGTGACGGAGCGTTGGCAGCGAGCGGAGGCGAAGAACTCCGAGCCGGTCGCGATCGTCGGCATGGGGTGCCGGTACCCCGGAGGGGTCCGGTCGCCCGAGGAGTTCTGGGCGCTGCTCGACGGCGGCGCCGACGCGGTGGCCGGCTTCCCCGGCGACCGGGGCTGGGACCTGGAGAAGCTGTACGACCCCGACCCCGACGAGCCGGGCACGTGCTATGCCCGCGAGGGCGGTTTCCTGTACGACGCGGGAGAGTTCGACGCGGCCTTCTTCGGGATCTCCCCGCGTGAGGCGCTGTCCATGGACCCGCAGCAGCGGCTGCTGGAGTGCTCCTGGGGCGCGCTGGAGCGGGCCGGGATCGACCCGGGTTCGCTGCGCGGCAAGGACGTCGGCGTCTACATCGGCGCGTGGAACAGCAACTACGGCAGGGGCGGCGGGGCGGAGAGCTCCGAGGGCCACCTGCTCACCGGCAACGCCTCCAGCGTGGTGTCGGGCCGGGTGTCCTACGCGCTGGGCCTG
>NZ_JAVSCF010000431.1:0-2914 GCF_031932565.1 Streptomyces sp. B1866 | reverse complement strand
CGGCGGGCACCCGGCCGCGCCGCGCGGACCGGGCCGGGCGAGCACCGCGTCGCGGCGCTCCGGCGGGACCGCCGCGCCGTAGGCTGGCCCGGCCCGCCGGAGCCCGTCGAGACGGAGCCGAGTGCCATGAGCCAGTCCCCCGCCCCCGCCCCGTCCGGCGCCGCCGCCGCGGCCCGCGACCTCGCGGACGTGCCCGCCGTCGAGGTGATCACGACGGTCGCGCTGCACCTGATGACCGCGGCCGCGGTCAGCCTCGGGCTGGCGGAGGACGGCGCGGGCCACCGGGACCTGGACGAGGCCCGGAAGCTGATCACCGCGCTGGCCGGGCTGGTCACGGCGGGCGCGCCCGAGGTCGGCGCGTTCCACGCCGCGCCGCTGCGGGACGGCCTGGCCTCGCTGCAACGGGCCTTCCGCGAGGCGTCGCCGGTGCCGGACGAGCCGGGGCGCGGGCCCGGCGAGGCGCTCACCGGGCCGGTCGCCGCGCGCTGAGCGGGCCGCAGGGACCGGCGGTTTCACGGGCGGAGCCCGGCGGGCGCGGCCGTGCGGGCCCCTGGCGCCCTGCCGGGAGCGGTACGCGGGCGAGCGGGGCCGGCGAGCCGGTCAGGCGGCCGTACCGGGCCCACCGGAGCCGCCCGGGCCGGGGCCGTCCGTACCGGAGCCGCCCGTACCGGAGCCGCCCGGGCCCGGGCCGGAGGGGCCGTCCCCGGCCGGGCCCTCCGGGCCGGGACCGGTGTCCGGTCCGCCCGGGCCCGTCTCCTCCGGTCCCGCCGCGCCCGGCCTGGCGCCGCCGCGGCCGCGCCACGGCCACTGCCACGCCCCGGCCCCGCCACCGGCAGCCGCGGCCTCCCGCTCCCCGCCGCCGTTCCCGTCCCCGGCCGTCTCGCCGTGGGTGGCCCAGTGCAGGCCCGCGGCCAGCACTCCGCCGACGAGCGGGGCCACCAGGAACAGCCACAGCTGTCCCAGCGCGTCGCCGCCCGCGAAGACCGCCGGGCCGAAGCTGCGCGCCGGGTTGACCGAGGCCCAGGTCAGCGGGATGCCGACCAGGTACGTCGCGGTGAGGGCCACGCCGACCGCGACGGGCTCGAAGGCCGCCGTCGCGACCTCGCGGGTGACCGTCAGGAAGACGAAGACGAGCATCAGGGTGAGCATGACCTCGGCGAGGAAGGCGCCGCCGGTGTCGATGTTCACCGGGGAGCGGTGGCCGTAGCCGTTGCTGCCGAAGGCGCCGTGCGTCTTCAGGCCCGGCACCTGCTTGGCGAGCAGGTAGAGCAGGGCGGCGCCGATGATCGAGCCCAGCAACTGGGCGATCCAGTACTCGATGGCCGTCCGCAGGTCGATGCGCCGCGTGAGCAGCACCCCGAGCGTGACGGCCGGGTTGAGGTGGCAGCCCGAGATCCGGCCGAAGGCGGACGCGAGAGCCAGATAGGTGAAGCCGAAGGCGAAGGCGACGCCGACGGCGTTGATGAAGTCGGCCGCGAGGACCAGCGATCCGACCGCGAAGAAGACCAGCAGCGCGGTGCCCACACACTCTGCCATGACGGTGCGGGTCTCCGCGTCGCTGACGACTGTTCTGGTGTTCATGGCGCCTTCCTCACTCGGATCGCCCCGTTGCGCAGCATTCTGGAACGAAACGGGAGATTTCGCCCGTCGAAGATCGAGCGGCGGGCGCGGCGTCCGGGGCCGTACGGGCGGCGGGGCTCCCCAGGGGCCAAGGGGCACCGCGTCCCCGCGTGGGGCGGCGGCCGCGTCACGTGGCGTACTGCGGCGGCGCGCTCGGCGGCGAGCGGCGCGCTCGGCGGCGAGCGGCGCGCTCGGCGGCGAGCGGCGCGCTCGGCGGCGAGCGGCGCGCTCGGCGGCGAGGGGTGGCCGTACGGCGGCGGCAGCGGCTCGTAGCGCGGGAAGGCCGTAGGGCGGCGAGGCGGACCGTACGGGGCGGTAGGCCCGTACGGCAGGCGGGGCGGCGTCAGCGGTGGTACAGCGGCTCGCCGGAGACGGCCGCGTCCGGCGGCAGCAGCGCCAGGTCCAGACCACGCACCAGCCGCTCGCGCAGCGTCTCGTCGGCCGCCAGCGCCCGCGCCACCCGGTGCGCCGTCCGGCGGACGTGCTCGCCGGGCGCCAGCGCCAGGGCGAGCACCCCGTCGGCGGCCGTGCCCGCCGACGGGCCGAGGTGGGCCCGCAGCACGTCCGGCTCGGCGGCCAGCACCGCGCGGACCGCATCCGCCACGGCCGGGTCCGCGAGCGGGTCGGCGTCGGCGCGGCCCTCGGCGAGTGCGCGCAGCGCCGGGCCTGCCACCTGGTAGGCCACCGGGCCCGCCAGGTCCAGCACGAGGGTGTCCGCCCGTTCCTGCGCCGCCGCCTGGAGGGCCTGGCGCAGCGGTACGGCCACCGGCCGGGCGTCCGGGCGCCAGCGGGCGAGCGCCTCCGTGGAGGTGAACGCGGGCAGCGCCCGGCGGCCGCCAGGCGCCTGGAGGGTGGGCACCGCCATGTCGCTCGACTTCTCGCGGCGCAGCCCGTCCGGCCCCTCCTCGGCCTCGCCGAGCACGGCGACCACCGGAACCAGCAGCCGCGCGCCCGCCAGCGCCGCCAGCACCTCCGGCTCGGCCGCGGGGTCGGCCGCCCAGGCGGCGAGGGCCGCCGCCAGGCGGGGGTCGGCGGACCCGTCGTCGCCGCGGAAGCCGGGGTCGGGGATGCTCTTCAGCGCCACCGGGGAAGGGTATCGCCGCCCCGGGACGGCGCTTCTCACCGGCCTGTAACACGGCGCTCACGCGGTGCGCGACGCGCGGCCCTACGGTCCCGGCCCATGGCCTCCGACCCGCCCCGCATCCCCCGCCGCGCCCTCGCGGGCCGTACGCGCCCGCCGCGCCCTGCGCACCGCACCGGCCGGGCGGGCCGCCCAAGCCCGCCGGGCCGCGCG
>NZ_JAVSCF010000430.1:0-2917 GCF_031932565.1 Streptomyces sp. B1866 | reverse complement strand
GCGAGGCGGCGGCCCGTGAGGCGGCCGGGCGCCAGGCCCTGCGGCCGGGTCCTGAGGGGCCGCGGCCGGCGGTGGACGCCCGCGCCGGCCGACGCGCGGACGGCGGCGTCCAGCCGCCCGAGCCCTGGCTGGTCAGCGGCCAGGACCTGGTCGCCCAGCAGTCCGGCGAGGGGTTCGACGGCGAGAAGGTGCTGATCGTCGACGACGACATCCGCAACGTGTTCGCGCTCACCAGCGTGCTGGAGCAGAACGGGCTGCAGGTGCTCTACGCCGAGAACGGCCGGGAGGGCATCGAGGTCCTGGAGCAGCACGACGACGTGGTGCTCGTGCTCATGGACATCATGATGCCGGAGATGGACGGCTACGCCACGACGGCCGCGATCCGCAGGATGCCCCAGTTCGCCGGGCTGCCCATCATCGCGCTCACCGCGAAGGCGATGAAGGGCGACCGCGAGAAGAGCATCGACGCCGGTGCGTCGGATTATGTGACCAAGCCGGTCGACACCGATCACCTTCTGGCGGTGATGGAACAGTGGATGCGAGCGTAAAGTAACGGACCGGGGCTTCAACGGCCCCCGCTGCTGACTGGCTGTTGCCGGGCACGTGTGAAACCGCGGTGTTCGGGGAACCTTCTGGTCCCCGCACGCGTTTCTGCTACGTGCACAGTGACATCACGGTGACAGGGTGTGGCGAACAGCGGGGTGCGGCTACGATGACCGGCACAAGGACGGGCGGCACAAGGGAGTCGTCCCCTGGGGCGGCGCCCGGCGCCTCCCCGAGCTCTTCGAGCAGGGGAGGTCCCATGCCGGGGCGAGGAGGACGGGCCATGGTGCAGAAGGCCAAGATCCTCCTGGTCGATGACCGGCCGGAGAATCTGCTGGCGCTGGAGGCCATTCTCTCGGCGCTCGATCAGACCCTGGTCCGGGCATCGTCAGGGGAGGAGGCGCTCAAGGCGCTGCTGACGGACGACTTCGCGGTGATCCTGCTGGACGTCCAGATGCCGGGCATGGACGGATTCGAGACCGCGGCGCACATCAAGCGGCGCGAGCGCACCCGCGACATCCCGATCATCTTCCTCACCGCCATCAACCACGGCCCGCACCACACCTTCCGCGGCTACGCGGCGGGCGCGGTGGACTACATCTCCAAGCCCTTCGACCCGTGGGTGCTGCGCGCCAAGGTCTCGGTCTTCGTCGACCTCTACATGAAGAACTGCCAACTGCGCGAGCAGGCCGGGCTGCTGCGGCTGCAGCTGGAGGGCGGCAACGGCCAGTCCCCGGCCGCGGGCGGCAAGGAGCCGGCCGGGCTGCTCGCCGAGCTGTCCGCGCGGCTGGCCGCCGTGGAGGAGCAGGCCGAGGCGCTGTCCAAGCAGCTGGCCGAGTCGGCGGACGCCGCGGCCGTGGCCACCGCCGCCCACCTGGAGCGCAAACTGACGGGGCTGCGCCGCGCGCTGGACGCGCTGGAGCCGGGCGCCGCGGGCGGCGGCCCGGTGCCGCCGCAGAGCTGAGAGCCGAGAGCGCCGACGGGCCGAGCCGCCCCGCGCCAGGCGCCGTACGGCGCCCGTGCCGCCGCCCCCGTACGGCAACCGCCCCGGCCGCCCTTGGCCGCCGGATTCCCTGACCCCGCGTCACCCGCCGCCGCGCCCCGCGCGGGAGCCCGCCGGACCCCTCGGCCGCCGCCCTCGGCCGCCTGACGCCTGTGACCGCTGGGGCACGGGCGAACCCACGGCATGCGTGCTCCGTAGGGCTGACGCGGGTAACCTCGCCCCCATGGCCTCACGTACGTCCGGCAAGGGTCCCCAGGGCGCGGCGGGCGCCCCCCGAAAGCGCGCCGGGCAGTCCGCGGGCGCCGCCAGAGCGGCCGGGAAGGCCCCGGCGAAGAAAGCCCCCGCGAAGAAGGCCCCGGCCAAGAAGGCTCCGGCCAGGAAGTCCGCAGCCAAGGCGCCGCCGCCCAAGGCGCCCAACCCCACCAGCGGCGTGTACCGCGCCGTCCGCGCCGTGTGGATGGGCCTGGCCCGCGCCGTCGCCGGCGCGCTGCGCGGCATAGGGCGCGGCGCCCGGGGCCTGGACCCCGCGCACCGCAAGGACGGCCTCGCGCTGCTGTTCCTCGCCCTGGCCCTGGTCGTCGCGGGCGGCACCTGGTCCCACCTCGACGGCCCGGTCGGCGACCTGGTCGAGACGCTGGTCACCGGTACGTTCGGCCGGCTGGACCTGGTGGTGCCCCTGCTGCTGGGCGCCATCGCCGTCCGGCTGATCTTCCACCCGGAGCAGCCGGAGGCCAACGGGCGGATCGTCATCGGCCTGTCCGCGCTGGTCATCGGCGTGCTCGGGCTGATCCACGTCGCCTGCGGCGCGCCCGGCCGGGGCCAGGGCAGCCAGGCCATCCAGGACGCGGGCGGCCTGATCGGCTGGGCCGTGTCCCGGCCGCTGATCTTCGCCATGGGCACCCTGCTGGCCTTCCCGATCCTGCTGCTGCTCACCGTCTTCGGGCTGCTGGTCGTCACCGCCACCCCCGTCGCCGCCGTCCCCCAGCGGCTGCGGCAACTCGGCGCCCGCCTGGGGCTCGTACGCCCGTACGACCCGGCGTACGAGGCCGGTACCGAAGCGGCCGAGGACGGCGAGGACGCCTCGGCGTACGCCGACTACGCCGGGGAATGGCGTGAGACCCCCGCCAGACGGCCCCGGCGCGCCTCCCCGGGCCGCGGGGACCCGGCAGGTCCGGCCGACCCGCAGCGGGCCGAGGAGGAGGCGCTGCGCGCCCGCCGCCGGCCGCGCCGCGCGCCGTCCGTGCAGCCGCCGCTGGACCGCCCGCTGGACGCCGTCGACGTGGCCGCCGCTGCGGCGGCCGCCCTGGACGGGGCGGTGCGGCACGGCGTGCAGCCCTCGCCGCTCGTCGCCGACCTCAGCAGCGGCATCTC
>NZ_JAVSCF010000429.1:0-2942 GCF_031932565.1 Streptomyces sp. B1866 | reverse complement strand
TCCACACCCGTCAGCGAATCGAAGCCGCACTCCTTGAAGGCGCGGGTGGCGGGCACCGCGTCCGCCGTCCGGTGCCCGAGCGCGCCCGCCGCCTCGGCCCGCACGATGTCGACGAGCGCCTGTTCCCGTTCGGCCCGCGGCATCCCGGACAGCCGTCGGGCCAGTGACGGCCCGTCCGTCCCCGCCTCCGCGCGGAGCCTGGGCGCGCCCAGCAGATCGGCGAAGAGCCGGGGCAGTGCCGCCGCGCGGGATCGCATCGCCGTGAGGTCCAAACGCGCGGGTACGAGGGTCGCGTCGGCGGCGCCGAGAGCGGTGTCGAACAGGTGCAGGGCCTCCTCCGGCGGCATCGCCACCGCGCCGGTCCGCTCCCAGCGGGCGAGGTCGGCCTCGCTGAGACGTCCGCCCATTCCCCGCGAGCCGGCCCACAGGCCCCAGGCGAGCGAGACGGCCGGCAGCCCGAGGGCCCGCCGGTGCTGCGCCAAGCCGTCGAGGAACGCGTTGGCGGCGGCGTAGTTGCCCTGGCCCGGCCCGCCGAAGGTCGTGGCTCCCGACGAGAACAGCACGAACGCGGACAGCTCGGCGTCCCGGGTCAGCTCGTGCAGGTGCAGAGCCCCGTCGGCCTTCGGGCGTAGGGAGCGGTCCAGGTGCCCGGGAGTCAGCGCCTCGATGACGCCGTCGTCCACGATGCCCGCGGTGTGGATGACGGCCGTGAGCGGGTGGTGTGCGGGTACGGCGGCGAGTGTGCGGGCGAGTGCGGTGCGGTCGGCGGTGTCGCAGGCGGTGATGGTGACGTCGGCGCCGAGGGCGGTGAGTTCGGCGGTCAGGTCGGTGGCGCCGGGGGCGGTCTCGCCTCGCCGGGACAGCAGGAGCAGCCGGGTCACGCCGTGCGCGGTCACCAGGTGCCGGGCCACCAGCGCGCCCAGCCCGCCGGTCGCCCCCGTGACCAGGACGGTCCCGCCGGGAGCGAACCGGGTGTCTCCGCCGGGCGGCACGGGCCTGGCCCGTACCAGGCGCGGAAGGTGTACGCGCCCCTGGCGCACGGCCAGTTGCGGCTCCGGTGAGGCGAGCACCGCGGGCCAGGCGGCGCCGGACGCGTCGTGCCTGTCGAGGTCCACGAGCGTGAAGCGCCCCGGATGCTCCGACTGCGCCGAACGCACCAGCCCCCACACCGCGGCCGCCGGCACGTCCGGAACGGCCTCGCCGGGACGGGCCGCGACCGCGCCCGAGGTCACCACGACCAGGCGGGCCGCGCTGAACCGGGGCTCCGTCAGCCACGCCTGGAGCGAGGCGAGCGTGGACGACAGCACGTCACGAGTCCGCGCCGCCGTGTCGGCCGTGGTCCGCGGATCGGCGGGTACGCACGCCACCACCACATCCGGCGCCGGACCGGAGTCCGCGACGGCCTCGGCCAGGTCCCCGTACCGTGCGCTCGGCAGGTGGCCGACTGGCACGGGCAGGTCGGGGCCGAGCAGTGCCCAGACCGGGACGGGCGTGGGCGGCGCGGTGTCGATCGCACGCCAGTCCACGCGGAACAACGCGTCGCGGTGCGGCAAGCCCGCGGGCCGCAGCCGCTCGGCCGAGACGGGGCGGACCGTCAGCGAGGCGACGGAGGCGACGGTACGTCCGGTGTCGTCCGTCAGGTGCAGCGACACGGCGTCGTCCCCCACGGGAGCCAGCCGGACCCGGAGCCGCGCCGGGCCCGAGCCGACCACCCGGACGCCGCGCCAGGCGAACGCCACGCGAGCCTCCCCGTTCCCGTCCCCCTCCGCGGGCCGCTGCTCGACGCTGAGCACGTGGATCGCGGCGTCGAACAGGGCCGGGTGGACGTCGAACAGGGTGGCGTCGGACCGTACCTCGTCGGCGAGTGCGACCTCGGCGAACAGCTCCGGGCCGCGCCGCCAGGCAGCTCGCAGCCCCTGGAAGACCGGACCGTAGTCGAACCCCGCCGCGGCCAGCCGCTCGTAGGCCCCGTCGATCTCTACCGGCACGCTCCCGGGTGGCGGCCAGGCGGTGAGGTCGGGCGTGTCGGAGGTGGGGGGCGTGTCGGGGGCGGTGTCGTGGGTGAGGGTGCCGGTGGCGTGCTGGGTCCAGGGGGTGTCGGCGGGGGCGTCTACGGGCTGCGAGTGGATGGTGATCTTCCGCACCCCTGCCGGGTCGGGGGGCGTCACGGCCACTTGCAGGCGGAGTCCGCCGGTGTCGGGCAGGACGAGTGGGGTGTGCAGGGTCAGCTCGTCGATCAGGGGGCTGCCGGTCTCGCTGCCCGCCCAGGACGCGAGGTCGACGAAGACCGTGCCCGGCGCGATGGCCGTGTCCAGGACCACGTGTTCGGCGAGCCAGGGGTGGGTGGTGGGGGAGAGGCGTCCGGTGAAGAGCACGCTGCCGTCGTGGGCGGATTCCACGGCGGCCCCGAGGAGGGGATGGCGTGCGGAAGTCAGGCCGAGACCGGCCGGGTTGCCGGACGATTCCGAGGGTTCGATCCAGTAGCGGTGGTGTTGGAAGGGGTAGGTGGGGAGGTCGAGGGGTCCGGGTGTGGTGTTGGTGGTCCAGCGGACGGGCAGGCCGTGGGTGTAGGCGGTGGAGAGGGCTGCTTGGAGGCGGTCGGGGTTGCCGTGGTCGCGGCGGAGGGTTTCCAGGACGGTGGTGTGGTGGTGGCCTAGTTGTTCGAGGGTGTCGGTGAGGGGGACGGTGAGGCCGGGGTGGGGGGAGCATTCGAGGAAGAGGCGGTGTCCGTCGGTGGCGGCGGTGCGTACGGCGGCGTCTAGTTGGACGGTTGTGCGGAGGTTGTCGTACCAGTAGGTGCCGCTCAGTGCTTCGGGGTTGGTGATCTGTTGGCCGGTGACGGTGGAGTACATGCGCACGCCGGTCGCCTGCGGTGTCACCTGTTCTGAGAGTTCTGTGACTTGTTGGCGTACGGTGTCCATGTGGGCGGAGTGGGAGGCGTA
>NZ_JAVSCF010000428.1:0-2963 GCF_031932565.1 Streptomyces sp. B1866 | reverse complement strand
GCCCGGGGCTGCCGCCTCGCGCGGGGCGACGGCCCGCGACCGGCCCTCGTGCCCCGGAAGCGGCCGGGCGCGGCCGCCGTATCACCCCCTACCGCTCAAGTGGTAATCAACGCGAACTCCTACGTCATATGGCGCCATAACCCTCCGGGGACACTCGCAAGGCTCCCGCCGGCCGCCGCTCGACCCGACGGAGATGACGATGACCGCGTCCACCCGCACCGCCCGGCAGGCTCGGACCGGGGCAGGCAGCCCGCCCCGCGCGTACGCACCGGCCGACCCGCCCGCGCCCGGACGGCCGCCGGTGCGGACCGGGGCGCGGCCACCCGGCCTGGTGGGCCGCCAGGCGGCGCTCGACGCGCTGAGCGCCAGCCTCGACGGCCTGGCGGGCGACGACCCGGTCGCCCGGCTGGTGACCGTGACCGGCGACCCGGGCATCGGAAAGACCGCCGTCCTGGGCGAGTTCGCCCGGCTGGCCAGGGCCCGGGGGGCCGTCGTACGCACCGGGCGCGTCGCGCGGGACGGCAGACCCGCGCCGTTCGGCGCCTTCGCGGACGCCTTCGCCGACGCCTCCGCCGAGCCCCCGGCCGGTATCCGCGCCGACGTCTTCGACGACATCTCCACCGACGTCTCCACTGAAGTCTCCGCCGACATCCGCGCCGAAGCCTTCACCGATGCTCTCACCGACATCGCCGCAGACGTCCTCACCGACCGGTACGCCGCCGCCGGCGCCCGCGACGACCCGTGCGGCCCGACGCACGCCCGAACGGCCGGCGGCTGCCCGCCCGTGCGGGCCGAGTGCGCCGTGCCGGGCACCGCGCTGCGCCACGCCCGCGCGTACCTCGAACGGCTCGCCGCGCCCTGCCTGGTGCTCGTCCTGGACGACGTGCACGCCGCCGACCCGGAGTCCACCGGCCTGCTGGCTGGCCTGCTGCGGCGGCCGCCCCGCGCGCCGGTGCTGCTCGTCCTGGGCTACCGCGACCGCCAGGCGGGCCCCGCGCTCCAGGCCGCCGTCAGCGGCCGCTCCGAGCAGGTCGCCGCCGAGCACGTCCACCTCGGACCGCTCAGTGCGCGGGACGTCGACCAGGTGCTGGCCGGTGCGGCCCCGCCCGGCGACGCGCCCACCGCCGTACTGCGCCGCCAGCTCTACCGGGACAGCGGCGGCAACCCCGGCTACCTCGCCGCCCTGCTCGCCGAGCGGCCCGCCGCCGTACGCCGCGAACCGGCCCGGCCCGGACAGCCGCCGCGGTCCGCGGCAGGAGCCGCGCTGCTGGACGAACTGGCCCCGCTGGAGCCCGGCGTGCGGGCCGTCGCCGAGGCGGCCGCCGTGGTGGGCCACGAGTTCGAGGCCCACCTGCTCACCCAGGTGCTGGGCGAGCCGGAGCCCGCGGTGCTGGCCGCGCTCGGCGAGTTGATCCGCCGCGACCTGGTCCACCCCGTCGTCCCCGGGCAGTGCTTCGCCTTCCGCCACCCCGTGGTGCACCGCGCCGTCTACCACGCCGCCGAGCTGAGCCGTCGAATCGGCCTGCACGCGCGGGCCGACCAGGCGCTGTGCGCCCGCGGCGCCTGCCCGGCCGAGCGCGCCCCGCACCTGGGGCAGTGCGTCCGGCACGGCGACCTGGCCGCCGTCGGCACGCTGGACCAGGCCGCCGCCGCCGTCGGCCCCGCCGACCCGGCCGCCGCGGCGTCCTGGCTGGCCACCGCCCTGCGCGTACTGCCGCAGAGCCCGCGCCACCAGGCCCGGCGGGCCGCGCTGCTGGTACGGCTGGCCGAGGCGCGCGCGGCCCTGGGCCGGCTGCGGGAGTGCCGGGAGCTGATGCACGAGGCCCTGCGGCTGCTGCCCGCCCGGCCCGCCGCCGACCGCGCGGCCGCCACCGTCCTCGCCGCCACCGCGCAGCGCCTGCTCGGCGACCGGGAGGAGACCGGCGCCATGCTCCGCGCCGAACTCGCCGCCCTGGACGGCGGCCACCCGCTGCCCGGCGCCGCCCTGAAGGCCGAACTGGCCGTCGGCCTGCTGCACGCCGGCGACCCGGAGAGCTGCGCGCGCTGGGCCCGGGAGGCGTTGGCCGTCGCCGAGCGCCACCCCGGCCGGCCGCTGCGCGCCGCCTGCCTGGGCCTGCTGGCCCTGGCCGCCGCCGTACAGGGCCGGTACGGGCCCGCCACCGCCCACCTGGAGGGGGCCACGGCCGTGCTGGACGCCATGCTCGACGGCGAACTGGCGCGCGGCCTGGAGACTGCGGTGTGGATCGGCTGGTGCGAGGTGCTGCTCGACCGCGCGGACGACGCGCTGCGGCACTTCCAGCGCGGCGCGGACTTCGCCCTGCGCACCGGCCACCGGCTGTTCACGCCGCAGCTGCTGGCCGGGCAGGCGTACGTGCTGGGCGAGCGCGGCAGCCCGGCCGACGCCCGCGCCGCCGCCGAACACGCCGTCCACCTCGCCCGCCTGTCCGGCAGTCCCGGGGAACTGGCCGGCGCGCGCGCCCTACACGCCCGTTTGGACGCCGCCCTCGGCGGCCCCGGCCGCGCCCCGCTGCCCGACCCGGCCGAAGCCGCCGGACGGCCCCGGGCCGCGGCCGGCGGCTGGCGCGAGGCGCTGGCCCTGCGCCTGGCGGCCGAGGCCCGGCTGCTCGGCGGCGACCACGAGGGCTGCCTGGCGCTGGTGGCCGAGGCGGGCGGCCCGCACCTGCCGACGGCCGACGCGGGCTCGCGCGTCGCCTGGTACGAGCTGCTGACCCGTGCCGAACTCGCCGCCGGCCGCACCGACCACGCGGCCCGCTGGGCGCAGCTCGCCGAACTGGCCGCCGCGCCGCTGGACCGGCCCGCCCGTACCGCCCTGGCCGAACTGGCCCGCGCGCAGGCCCTGCTGATCCGCGACCCGCGTACGGCGCTGGCCGCCGCCCGTGCCGCCGCTGCCGCCCTCGACCGGGCCGGCCGGGCCGTCGACGCGCTGCGCGCCCGGGTGGTGG
>NZ_JAVSCF010000427.1:0-2979 GCF_031932565.1 Streptomyces sp. B1866 | reverse complement strand
ATCGCGATCGGCTCGTCCGACACGCCGGTGACCGCCGGGGCCTGCGCGGCCGCGCCCGGCGCGTGGCCGAGCACCTCGGAGCGCAGGTAGTCGGCGAGCGCCAGCGGCGTCGGGTAGTCGAAGACCAGGGTGGCCGGCAGGCGCAGGCCGGTGGCGGCGCCGAGCCGGTTGCGCAGTTCGAGGGCGGTGAGCGAGTCGAAGCCCAGTTCCTTGAACGGGCGGCCGACGTCCACGGTGGCGGGGCTGGCGTGTCCCAGGACGGTCGCCACCCGGCCGCGCACCAGGTCGAGCAGGTAGCGCAACTGCTCCTCGTCGGGCAGCCCGGCGAGGCGGCGCAGCAGGGCGTCGGAGTCGTCGGCGGTGCTGGCGGTGCGGCGCGCGGGCGCGCGGACCAGGCCGCGGTAGAGCGGGAGGAGGTCGCCGGAACCGGCCTGGGTGCGCAGGGCGGTGAAGTCCATGCGGCTGACGACCAGCGCGGCGGGGCCCTCGGCGGCGAGCGCCGCGTCGAACAGGGCCAGGCCCTGCTCGGAGGACATGCGGGCGACGCCCATGCGCAGGTAGCGGGCCACGTCGGCGTCGTCGAGGTGGCCGGTCAGCTCGCTGCTCTGGGCCCAGTAGCCGGAGATCACGGACAGGGCGGGCAGGCCGCTGACGCGGCGGGTCTGCACCAGGGCGTCCAGGAAGGTGTTGGCGGCGGCGTAGTTGCCTTGGCCGGGGTTGCCGAGCGTGCCGGCGAGCGAGGAGAAGACCACGAAGGCCGACAGGTCCAGGCCGCGGGTGAGTTCGTGCAGGTTGACCGCCGCGTCGACCTTGGGCCGCAGCACGCGCTCCACCTGTTCGGGCGTCAGCGAGGCCACCATGCCGTCGTCGAGCGCGCCGGCGGCGTGGACGACGGCGGTCAGCGGGCGGCCGGCCGGGATGCCGGCCAGGACGGCGGCCAGCGCCTCGCGGTCCGCCGCGTCACACGCGGCGATCTCCACCTCCGCGCCCAGACCGGTCAGCTCGGCCACCAGCTCCGCGGCGCCCGCCGCCTCGTTCCCGCGACGACTGGTCAGCACCAGGTGCCGCACCCCGTGCTCGGTGACCAGGTGCCGGGCCAGCAGGCCGCCGACGGTGCCGGTGCCGCCGGTGATCAGCACGGTGCCGGAGGGGTCGAGGGGGGTGGCGGCCTGGTCGGCGGCGGGGGCGGTGCGGGCCAGGCGGGGCACGAGGACCGCGCCCTCGCGGACGGCGGCCTGCGGCTCCTCGGCCGCCACAGCCGCGGCGACCGCGCCGGCCAGGGCCTCGCGCGAGACGTCCAGACCGTCGGTGTCCACGATCAGGAACCGGCCGGGGTTCTCCGACTGCGCCGAGCGCAGCAGGCCCCACAGGGAGGCGCGGGCCAGGTCGGTGACGTCCTCGTCGGCCCGGGTGGATATCGCGCCCTGGGTGACGACCACCAGGCGGGAGCCGGCGGTCCGCTCGTCGGCGAGCCAGGCCTGCACCAGGCTCAGCGCCTCGGCCGTCGCCGCGCGCACCAGGCCGGGCAGTTCGCTGTCGACGCCGTGCGGCGACGGCGCGTGGTACGCCACGGCCACCTCGGGCGCGGTCGCCGAACCGCCGTCGAGGTCGGCGAGCAGCGCGGCCACGTCGTCGTACGTACGGTCCACGGCGCCGGCCAGCGGTCCGGCCTGGCCGAGCGCGGCCCAGCCGGCGGTGCCGGCGGCGGCGCCGGAGCCGGCCAGGGGGGTCCAGTCGAGGTGGAACAGGGCGTCCCGGGCCGGTTCGCCCGCCCGCTTGAGCTGGTCGGGGGTGACGGCGCGCAGCACCAGCGCGTCGACGGAGGCGACCGGAGCGCCCGTGGTGTCCGCGACGGTCACGGCGACGGCGTCGCCGCCCTCCGGGCGGACCCGTACGCGCAGGGTCGTCGCGCCCACCGCGTGCAGCGCCACGCCGGTCCAGGAGAACGGCAGCCGCAGCTCGGCGTCCGCGGGGGAACCGCCCAGCAGCGCGGCCGGGTGCAGGGCGGCGTCCAGCAGGGCCGGGTGGACGCCGAACCGGCCCGCGTCCGCGGCCTGCTCGTCCGGCAGGGCCACCTCGGCGTAGATCTCGTCGCCCGTACGCCAGGCGGCGCGCAGGCCCTGGAACGCCGGGCCGTAGCCGTAGCCCGCGTCGGCGATCCGCTCGTAGAAGCCGTCGACGTCGACCGGCTGGGCGCCGGCGGGCGGCCACGCGGTCAGCGCGTCGGGCGCGGGGGCGCGCCCGACGGCCAGCAGGCCGGTGGCGTGCCGGGTCCACGGCTCGTCGGAGCCGGCCGCCTCCTCGGGGCGGGAGTGGACGGCGAGTTCGCGGCGACCGGTCTCGTCGGGCGCGCCCACGGACAGCTGCACCTGCACGCCGCCGCGCTCGGGCAGCACCAGCGGCGCCTGAAGCGTCAGCTCCTCGACCTGCTCGGCGCCGACCTCTTCGGCGGCGCGCAGCGCCAGCTCCACGAAGCCGGCGGCCGGGACCAGGACGGTGCCCAGGGCGGCGTGGTCGGCGAGCCACGGGTGCGACTGGAGCGAGAGCCGACCGGTGAGCAGCAGCTGGTCCTCGCCCGCGACCTGGATCGCGGCGCCGAGCAGCGGGTGGTCGGCGGCGCCGAGGCCGAGGCCGGAGGCGTCCGCGGCGGCGAGCGCGCCGGATTCCAGCCAGTAGCGCTGGTGCTGGAAGGCGTACGTGGGCAGGCCGAGCAGCAGCTTGGCGCCACTGCCCGCGAACACGGCGTCCCAGTCGGCGGGCAGGCCGCGTACGTACCCTTCGGCGAGCGAGGTCAGGAACCGCTCGGGGCCGCCTTCCTCGCGGCGCAGCGTGCCGAGGGCCACGGCGTCGGTGCCGGTGTCCTCGAAGGTCTCCTGAAGCCCGACGGTCAGGACAGGGTGTGCGCTGGACTCGACGAAGAACCCGAAACCGTCCGCCAGCAGCGCGCGTACGGTCTGGTCGAACCGGACCTCCTGCCGC
>NZ_JAVSCF010000426.1:1247-3003 GCF_031932565.1 Streptomyces sp. B1866 | reverse complement strand
CGGACCGGGCGGGCCCGGGCGGGCCGGAACCGGGCGACGACCCGGGAGGCGGCGGACCGCCGGGCCCCGGGCGGCGCCGCAGGCGCGGCGGACCGCGGCGGGCCCAACGCAGCCGCGGCGTACGCATCCTGCGCTGGACCGCGCTGGGCCTGGCGGTCCTGATCCTGGGCACGGCCGCCGCGGGCTACCTGTACTACCAGCACCTGAACGGGAACCTGAAGAAGGACGACCTCAACCTCGGCACCAACCGGCTCGACCGGTCCGCTCCCAACGCCGAGGGCCAGCGGCCGATGAACATCCTCGTCCTGGGCTCCGACAGCCGCAACACCCGGGAGAACGTCCGGCTCGGCGGCGCGCACGACCAGGTGGGCCGCAAGCCGCTGGCCGACGTGCAGATGCTGGTGCACGTGTCGGCCGACCGCAGCAACATGTCGGTGGTCAGCGTGCCGCGCGACACGCGCGTGACGATCCCCCAGTGCACCGACACCGACGACGGACACGTCTACCCCAAGACCGAGCAGATCATCAACTCCAGCCTCGGCAACGGCGGTCCGGGCTGCACCGTGGCCACCTGGGAAGAGCTGACGGGCATTCCGATCGACCACTTCATGATGATCGACTTCTCGGGTGTGGTGCGCATGGCCGACGCGGTCGGCGGCGTCCCGGTGTGCGTCAACGCCAACGTCCGCGACCGGGACTCCGGTCTGCGCCTGGAGAAGGGCCGCACGGTCGTCAAGGGCAAGACGGCGCTGTCGTGGCTGCGCACCCGGCACGGCTTCGCGGGCGGCAGCGACATCGCCCGCGCCAAGGCGCAGCACATGTACATGAGCGCGATGGTGCGGCAGTTGAAGGCGGGCACGAAGCTGACCGACCCGGGCAAGCTGATGGGCCTGGCCGAGGCGGCGACGAAGTCGCTCACGGTCGACAAGGGCATCGGCACGGTCAAGAAGCTGTACGACCTGGGCAACGACCTCAAGAGCGTGCCGGCGGACCGGATCACCATGGCCACGATGCCGTGGCTGCCCGACCCGCGGAACCCGACCGCGCACGTCATCCCCAAGCCGGGCGACGCGGACAAGCTGTTCTCGCTGGTGCGCAACGACATCGCGCTGGACGGCAAGGACAAGAAGAAGCCGTCGGCCGCCGCGTCACAGTCCCCGGGGTCCTCCGGATCCCCCGGGTCCTCCGCGTCCGCCAGCCCGTCCGGGAGTCCCGCCCCGCCGTCCGCGCCGAGGTCGCAGATCCCGGTCACCGTGCTGAACGGCACCCGTACCAGCACCCTGGCCGCGGTCCCCGGCCGCGCGGGCCTCATCGCGAGCACCCTGGTGCGCGACGGGTTCACCCAGGCCGTCGCCGGCACCGCGCCCAGGTCGCGGACGGAGACCGTCATCAGCTACGCGGCCGCCGGTCAGCGCGGCGACGCGCTCGCGGTGGCCAAGGCCCTGGGGCTGCCGGACAGCGCGGTGCGCGTGTCCTCCTCCGTCACGCGCGTGACGCTGGTGATCGGCGCGGACTGGCGGTACGGCAGTACGTATCCGAAGGCGTCTGGCGGCGGCACGGGTACGGGCGGCACGGGCGCGGGCGGCCACGCGAGCGCCGGTCCCGGGGACGGCAGGACGCCGGAGAGCGCCGACGCGCTCAACGGCGACGACACGTCGGCCTGCATGGACGTCGACCCGCTGCACATGTTCTGAGCCGGACGCGCACGTTCCGGGCCGGACGCGCGCGTTCTGCGCCGGATGGCGGGCGTTCCGCG
>NZ_JAVSCF010000426.1:0-1200 GCF_031932565.1 Streptomyces sp. B1866 | reverse complement strand
CCGCGCGGGCCGCCGGGTCAGGCCTCGCGCGCCACCACGGCCGGGCGGCGGCTGGCGATGACCTTTTTCGCCAGCGCGCGCGGGCTGGTCAGGAAGCCCCAGCCCCACGACATGTGCATGGTCACCAGCGCGACCGGCACCCGCAGCCGCGCCGCGAGCGGCAGCCCGCGGCCCGCGGGCACCGACCCGGCGAGGATGCCCGCCAGGTACGCGCCGGGCACGGCGAACGCCCAGGGGGTGACGGCCGCGCCCGCGACGAGGCCCGCGGCGATGGCGGCCAGCGCGGTCGGCGGCGCGAGATAGCGCAGGTTGATCGAGCCGGAGTGGTAGCGGGCGACGACGTGCCGCCAGCGCCCGTAGTCCTTGTACTGCCTGGCCAGGGCCCGCACGGTCGGCCGGGGCCGGTAGGAGACGCGCAGTTCGGGTGAGAACCAGATCAGGCCGCCCGCCTCGCGGATGCGGAAGTTCAGCTCCCAGTCCTGCGCGCGGATGAACTCCTCGTTGTAGCCGCCCTGCCGCTCCAGCGCCTCCCGGCGGAAGACTCCCAGGTACACGGTCTCGGCCGGGCCCGCTTCGCCGCCGGTGTGGAAGGCGGCGTTGCCCACGCCGATCTTCGAGGTCATCGCGGCGGCGACGGCCCGCTCCCAGGCGTTCTCGCCCTCGGCGTGCATGAGGCCGCCGACGTTCTGCGCGCCGGTCTGAGCCAGCAGCCGGACGGCGGTGGCGATGTAGTCGGGCGACAGCATGCCGTGCCCGTCGACGCGCACCACGACCGGGTGCCGGGACGCCTTGATGGCCGCGTTCAGCGCGGCCGGGGTGCGGCCCGAGGGGTTCGGCACGGTGTGCACGCGCGGGTCCTCGGCCACGAGCTCGGCGGCGATCTCGTCCGTGCGGTCCGTGGACGGGCCCAGGGCGATCACCACCTCCATCTCACCGGCGTAGTCCTGCTGGAGGATGTGCCGGACGGCGTCGCGCAGGTGACGTTCCTCGTTGAGCACCGGCATGATCACGGAGACGGCGGGGAGAGGCTGGTCGGACATCGTTCCTCGGGGTACGGGCCCGTGGCGGCGGCCGCCGCGGCACGGCGGCGCCCCCTGGGAGGACGGCAGGGATCGCGGCTCACGTTACCGCTAACGGCGGGCGCCGTACGGCCCGCGCCCGGGCCGGGCCGGGGCGCGCGCTCCGCCGCCGGACGGCGCG
>NZ_JAVSCF010000425.1:0-3028 GCF_031932565.1 Streptomyces sp. B1866 | reverse complement strand
CGGCCGACCGGGACGCACACGGCGTGCCGTGGAGCCGTCTCACCGAGGCGCCGGGCCTGGGAAAGCCCGACTTCCGCACTGTCCATCCGGTCCGCCAGCGCCGGGCCATGCTGAACCGGCTGTGCCAGGTGTGCGGCGGTCCCGCGAGCCGGACCGCCCGGGGGTGGCTGTTCCTCTTCCCGCACCCCGGCTCCGACGCGCTGTCATCCGACTAGCCGGAGGGCGTGCTCTGCCCGAAGCCACCGGTCTGCGTCGCGTGCGCCGACACCGCCCTGCGGCACTGCCCGCACCTGACCGCCCCCGTCGCCGTCAGGTCGCGAAAGCCCCGTCCGCGCGGGGTCTACGGCGACTGCCTCCTCCCCGGCCCGGACGGGCGACTTCTGCGCGTCCCCAGCGACGGCTACCTCCCCTACGGCCATCGGGACAGCCGGTGGTTCCTCGCGACCCAGCTCGTGCTCGAACTGCGCCGCTGCACCGTGGTCGACCTGGCCGCCGAACTCGGCAGGTGACTTCGACCCTCCCCAGGCGAGGGGGCGGAGGGCGGCGAAGACCGGTGGTACGCCGTACGCCGGGGCGGCGCGGCACGGGGGCCGGACGGCCGCGGCCCGCGCCGCCCCGGCCGCGCCCTCACCCCGGCCGCAGCCAGATCGTCGCCAGCGGTGGCAGCACCGGCAGGATGCTGGCCGGGCGGCCGTGCCAGCCGACCGGTTCGGCCTTCAGCGGGTCAGGGTTGGCCACGCCGCTGCCGCCGTACGCCGGCTCGTCCGTGTTCAGCACCTCCCGCCACACCGGGAAGGCGTCCGGCACGCCGATGCGGTACTCGTGCCGGACCACCGGCGAGAAGTTGCTGACCGCCAGCAGCGGCGAGCCCTCCGCGTCGTAGCGCAGGAAGGCCAGCACGTTGTCCTCCGCGCCCTCGCCCTCGACCCAGGAGAAGCCCTCCGGGGAGGTGTCGCGCTGCCACAGGGCCGGGGTGGCCGCGTACACGCGGTTGAGGGCGCGGACCAGGTCGCGTACGCCCCGGTGGTCGGGCTCGGCGGAGTACGACGGGTCCAGCAGCCACCAGTCGGGGCCGTGCGCCTCCGACCACTCCGCGCCCTGCGCGAACTCCTGGCCCATGAACAGCAGCTGCTTGCCCGGGTGGGCCCACATGAAGCCCAGGTAGGCGCGGTGGTTGGCGCGCCGCTGCCACCAGTCGCCGGGCATCTTGGACACCAGCGCGCCCTTGCCGTGCACCACCTCGTCGTGCGAGATGGGCAGGACGTAGTTCTCGCTGTACGCGTACACCATCGAGAACGTCATCTCGTGGTGGTGGTGCTTGCGGTGTACCGGCTCGTGGCTGAGGTAGCTCAGCGAGTCGTGCATCCAGCCCATGTTCCACTTCAGGCCGAAGCCGAGGCCGCCGAAGCCGCTGGGGCCCACGTGGTGGGTCGCGCGGGTCACGCCGTCCCACGCGGTGGACTCCTCCGCGATGGTGACCACGCCGGGGCAGCGGCGGTAGACGGTCGCGTTCATCTCCTGGAGGAAGGAGACGGCGTCCAGGTTCTCCCGGCCGCCGTGCGCGTTGGGTGTCCACTGGCCCGGCTCGCGCGAGTAGTCCAGGTAGAGCATGGAGGCGACGGCGTCCACCCGCAGGCCGTCGATGTGGAACTCCTCGCACCAGTAGACCGCGTTGGCGACCAGGAAGTTGCGTACCTCCGCGCGGCCGTAGTCGAACTCCAGGGTGCCCCAGTCGGGGTGCGCGGCGCGCAGCGGGTCGGCGGGCTCGTACAGCGGGGCGCCGTCGAACTCGGCCAGCGCCCACGCGTCGCGCGGGAAGTGCGCGGGCACCCAGTCCAGCAGCACGCCGATGCCCGCCTGGTGCAGCGCGTCCACCAGGTGGCGGAAGTCGTCCGGGCCGCCGAGGCGGGCCGTGGGCGCGTAGAAGCCGGTGACCTGGTAGCCCCACGAGCCGCCGAACGGGTGCTCGGCGACCGGCATGAACTCCACGTGCGTGAAACCCAGGTCCTTGACGTACGCGGGCAGCTGCTCGGCCAGCTGGCGGTAGGTCAGGCCCGGGCGCCAGGAGGGCAGGTGCACCTCGTACACCGAGAACGGCGACTCGTGCGCCGGGCGCCGGGCGCGCTGCGCCATCCAGGTCTCGTCGTGCCAGTGGTGGTGGGAGGCGCACACCACCGACGCCGTGGCGGGCGGGCGCTCGGTGCGGCGGGCCATCGGGTCGGCGCGCAGCGAGTGGGTGCCGTCCGGGCGGACGATCTCGAACTTGTACAGCGCTCCCTCGCCCACGCCCGGTACGAACAGCTCCCACACGCCGCTGGAGCCCAGCGACCGCAGCGGGAAGCCCGTGCCGTCCCAGTGGTTGAAGTCCCCGGCCAGCCGCACGCCGCGCGCGTTCGGCGCCCACACCGCGAAGCGGGTGCCGGTCACGCCCTGGTGCACCATGGGGTGCGCGCCGAGCGCCCGCCACAGCTGCTCGTGCCGGCCCTCGCGGATCAGGTGCAGGTCGAGCTCGCCGAGCGTGGGCAGGAAGCGGTACGGGTCGTGCAGCTCCAGGTCGCCCTCGCCGTACGCCACCAGCAGCCGGTAGTCGGAGACCTCCCGCAGCGGCAGCACCGCCGCGAACAGGCCGTCGCCCTCCGCGCGCAGCACCGCCCGCATCCCCGCCGCCAGGACGGTGACCGACTGCGCGTACGGGCGCAGGGTGCGCAGCAGCACGCCCTCGGGTACGGGGTGGGCGCCCAGCAGCGCGTGCGGGTCGTGGTGCGCGCCGGACAGCAGCCGCTCCCGCTCGGCCGGGTCCAGCGGCGGGGCGGGGTGCACGGCGTCCGCCGGGGGTTGGGCCGCTGAGGGTTGGGCCGCCGGGGTATGGGCCGTTGGGGGGTGGGCCGCTTGGGGCGGGGCTGCCGGGGCCGGTTCGTGCGGGGGCTGCGGGCTGTTTGGCGCGTCCGGGGCCGGGGGGCGGCCCGCCACCGGGCGCCGCGCCGCGCCCGGGCCCTCGCCCGGCGCGGGCTTCGGCGGGCCGCCGGAG
>NZ_JAVSCF010000424.1:0-3032 GCF_031932565.1 Streptomyces sp. B1866 | reverse complement strand
CCGCCCGCGGCCCCCGCGCCCGGCGTGCCGCACGCCCCGCGGCCCGGCGCACCGCACGCCCCCGGCCCGGCGCGCCACGGTCCGGCCGGTCCGACTGGTCCGAAAAGCGCGGGCAGCTCCCGGTATGCCACCACGCTGCACCCCACCCGGACGGCTGGCGCGGCCTAACGCTCATGGGACGTTCCCCGTACAGACAGATAGACGACGCCGGGCCCACCTCTGGCCCGCCGACAACACCGGTATGCGAGTGGCCATCGTGACCGAATCCTTTCCCCCCGACATCAACGGCGTCGCCCATTGCGCGCTGCAAACCGCCCAGCACCTTCACCGGCGCGGGCACCACCCCCTGGTGATCGCCCCGGCGGGCCCGCACGACGCGCCGGCCGACGACACCCCGTACCCGTACCCGATCGTCCGCATCCCGTCCCTGCCGCTGCCCGGCTACCCGCAGGTGCGGGTCGCACTGCCCAGCCGCCGGCTCGCCGCCGCCCTCACCTCCCACCACACGGACCTGGTCCACCTCGCCAGCCCGTTCGTCCTCGGCGCGCGTGGGATGAGCGCCGCGCTGCGGCTCGGCCTGGCGACCGTCGCCGTCTACCAGACGGACCTCGGCGGCTACGCCCGTACGTACCTGGGCGCCGGCGAGGCGGCGGCCTGGCGGCGGATACGCGCCGTGCACACCGCCGCCGACCGGACCCTCGCCCCGTCCACCGCCTCCGCCCGCGACCTGGACGAGCACCGCGTCCCGCGGGTGCGGCTGTGGCCGCGCGGCGTCGACACCGTCCGCTTCCACCCCGACCGGCGCGACCCCGAACTGCGGCGCGCCCTGGCGCCCGGAGGCGAACTGCTCGTCGGCTACGTCGGGCGGCTGGCGCCGGAGAAGTGCCTGCACCTGCTCGCGCCCCTGGACACCCTGCCCGGCGTGCGGCTGGTCGTCGTCGGCGACGGGCCGAGCGAGCCCGCGCTGCGCACCCTGATGCCCCGCGCGCACTTCCTCGGCCGCCGCACCGGCGGCGACCTCGCGCGCGTCTTCGCCTCCCTGGACGTCTTCGCGCACACCGGGCCGCAGGAGACCTTCTGCCAGACCGTGCAGGAGGCGCAGGCCAGCGGCGTGCCGGTGATCGCGCCCGCGGCCGGCGGGCCGCTGGACCTGGTCGCGCACGGCCGCACCGGCCTGCTGGTGCCGCCCGGCGACGCGGACGCGGTGCGCGACGCCGCCGCGCTGCTGGCCGCCGACCCGAGGCTGCGCGCCCGGCTCGGCCAGGCGGGCCGCGCCGCCGTGGAGGGCCGCACCTGGGAGAAGGTCGGCGACCTGCTGATCGACCACTACACCGAGGTGCTGGCGGCCCGTACGGCGGTGGCCGCGTGACCGGCGGCGCGACCCGCCCCAGGCCGCTGCGCATCGTCCGGCTGGCCAACTTCGTCACCCCCTCCTCCGGGGGCCTGCGCACCGCGCTGCGCGAACTGGGCGCCGGGTACCGGGCGGCGGGCCACGAGCCCGTCCTCGTCGTACCGGGCGCGTGCGCCTCCGACCGGATGACCGAGCAGGGCCGGGTGATCACCCTGCCCGGGCCGCGCATCCCCGGCACCGGCGGCTACCGGCTGCTGACCGACCGGCGCCGGGTGGCCGGGCTGCTCGACGCCCTGGCGCCCGACCGGCTCGAGGTCTCCGACCGCACCACCCTGCGCTGGACGGGGGAGTGGGCGCGCCGCGCCCGGGTCCCCGCGGTCATGGTCTCCCACGAGAGTGCGGACGCCGTGCTGCGCACCTGGGGCGTCCCCGACGCCGCGGTCCGGCTCGCCGCCGACCGGCTGAACGCGAAGACGGCGCTGGCGTACTCACGGGTCGTGTGCACCACGGAGTGGGCCGCGCGCGAGTTCGTGCGGATCGGCGTGCGCAACCTGCTGCACGCGCCGCTGGGCGTGGACCTGGACCACTTCCGGCCCTCCCGGTACAGCGCGGCGCTGCGCGACCGGCACGCGCGGGGCGCCGGCGTGCTGCTCGTGATGTGCTCGCGGAT
The DNA here is from genome assembly GCF_031932565.1 of Streptomyces sp. B1866. Classification (NCBI taxonomy): domain Bacteria; kingdom Bacillati; phylum Actinomycetota; class Actinomycetes; order Kitasatosporales; family Streptomycetaceae; genus Streptomyces; species Streptomyces sp. B1866. The sequence goes on along the minus strand of NZ_JAVSCF010000424.1, from coordinate 1,011 downwards.
GTCGCCCGAGAAGCGGCCGGGCCGGGCGCTGGACGCGCTCGCCGCGCTGCTGCGGCGGGGCGTCGCCGCCACGCTGGTCGTCGCCGGCGACGGCCCGCTGCGCCCGCGCCTGACCGCCCGCGCCCGCGCCGAGGGGCTGCCGGCCGTCTTCCTCGGCCACGTCGCCGACCGCGCCGTGGTCGCCGCGCTCCAGGCCAGCGCGGACGTCGTGCTCGCGCCGGGTCCCGCGGAGACCTTCGGGCTCGCCGCGCTGGAGGCGCTGGCCTGCGGCACGCCGGTGGTCGTCAGCGAACTGTCCGCGCTGCCCGGCGTCGTCGGGTCCGCCGGCGAGACGGCCGCCGACGACGGGGACGCCTTCGCGGACGCGGTCGAGCGGGTCCTGGCGCGTCCGGAGGCCGTGCGCCGGACGGCGGCTCGCGCGCGGGCGGAGTGCTTCGGCTGGCCCGCGGCGGTCGACGCCTTCCTCGACGCGCACGAGGCGCCGCGCGCCGTCCAGCGGGCGCCCGCGCCGCTCGCGCCCGCGCCGCTCGCGCGGGAGCTGCCGCCCGTGCCCGTCCCGTCCGCCGTGCCCGCTGTGCCCGCTGTGCCCGCTGTGCCCGCGGAGTCCGCGGAGTCCGTGCCGGACGTCTCGGTTCCGGCCGCGGCGCCCGGGCCCGTACCGGCCGCGGCCGCGGTACGCCCCGGCGGCGGCCCCGCACCGGCCCTGCTGCNGTTCCGGCCGCGGCGCCCGGGCCCGTACCGGCCGCGGCCGCGGTACGCCCCGGCGGCGGCCCCGCACCGGCCCTGCTGCCCGGAGTCCCGGCGCAGCCGACGGCCGCCCGGTCGGCCGCCGCCGGGCGACCGGGCGCCGGGGAACCGCGATGAGCGGGGACGGGACGCGCCCCGCGGCAGCGCGCGGCGCCGAGGCCGTCCCGCCCGGCCCAGAGGCCGTCCTGCCCGGCCCGGAGACTGTTCTGCCCGACCCGGGGGCCTCGGGTGCCGGTCCCGCGGCGGCGCCGTCCGCCCCGGCGG
>NZ_JAVSCF010000423.1:0-3034 GCF_031932565.1 Streptomyces sp. B1866 | reverse complement strand
TGGACCCACCACGCCACCGGCACACTCTCGGCCCTGCCCGACTCCACGGCCGACGGCCCCGAGGCCGATGACCTCGCGGCCGAGCAGTGGCCGCCTCCCGGCGCCGAGCCCGTGGACGTGGACGACGCCTACCGGCGTGCGGCAGCCGCGGGGTTCGACTACGGGCCGTTCTTCCAGGGGCTCCGGGCGGTGTGGCGGCGCGGGAGGGAGCTGTTCGGTGAGGTGGCCCTCGCCGAGGACTGGGAGGACTCCGGCGCCGACCGGTTCGCCATCCACCCGGCCCTGCTCGACGCGGCCATGCACCCGCTGCTGATCCGGGACGCCGCCGACGGGGTGGTGGAGGCCGGTCTGCCGTTCTCCTGGAGCGGGGTCCGGCTCGACACGCGCGGGGCGCGCGCGCTGCGGGTCCGACTGGAGACGTCCGCGACGGGGTCCGTGTCGCTGCGCGCGCACGACGAGGCGGGGCGGCGGGTGGTGTCGATCGACTCGCTGGTCATCCGGCCGGTCTCCGCCGACCAGTTGCGGACCGCCGACTCCCTCGAACGGGAGTCCCTGTTCGCGCTGCGGTGGACCGAGCGGGAGTCGACGGCCGGTTCGGACGCGGCGACCGCCGAGGACGGCCTCGTCGCGGGCCCGGGCGCGCCCGCGCGGGACGCGTGCTGGACCGTGCTCCGGGACGGTCCGGGCGCCGACGGGCCCGCGCCCGCGACCTCCCCGTACGACGTCCTCGACGACGCCGACGCCGCCGTGCCCGGCACCGTCCTCGTCCGCGTGGTGCCCGGTGAGGGGCCCGAGTACGTACGGGCGCGGGACGTCACCGTACGGGTGCTCGGGCTGCTTCAGCGCTGGCTGGCGGACGAGCGTACCGCCGACAGCCGACTGGTCATCGTGACCTCCTCGGCGGTCGCGACCGGCGACGCGAACGACGCCGAGGACGTGTGCGACCTGGCGTCGGCGGCCGTGTGGGGCCTGGTGCGGTCCGCGCAGTCCGAGCATCCCGGGCGTTTCGCGCTGGTGGACGTCGACGCCGCCACCGGGGACGGCCAGGTGCTCGCGCACGCCGCGTCGGGCGAGCCCCAGCTCGCGCTGCGTCGCGGCGCGGCCCGTGTCCCGGAGCTGGTCCGGGCCGAGGCCGGACGGCCGGACGGCGCCGCCGGTTTCGCGCCCGCGCCCGGCGGGACCGTGCTCATCACCGGCGGCACGGGGACGCTCGGCGCGCTGCTGGCCCGCCATCTGGTCGTCACGCACGGGGTGCGGCGTCTGCTGCTGCTCAGCCGCCGCGGCGGTGACGCGCCCGGCGCGGCCGGGCTCGTCGCGGACCTGGCCGCGCTCGGCGCGCACGCGGAGGTCGCGGCGTGCGACGCGGCCGACCGTGACGCGCTGGCGCGCGTGCTGGCGGAGGTCCCCGCCGCGCACCCGCTGACCGCCGTGATCCACGCGGCGGGTGTCCTCGACGACGGTGTCGTACAGGCCATGACGGCCGACCGGGTGGACGCCGTGCTGCGCCCGAAGGCCGACGCCGCGTGGCACCTGCACGAGGCCACCCGGGACATGGACCTGAGCGCCTTCGTGCTGTTCTCGTCGGCGGCCGGGGTGCTCGGCAACGCCGGTNGTGCTGTTCTCGTCGGCGGCCGGGGTGCTCGGCAACGCCGGTCAGGGCAACTACGCGGCCGCCAACGCCTTCCTCGACGCCCTCGCCCGGCACCGCCGCGCGCGCGGCCTGCCCTCGGCCTCGATCGCGTGGGGCTGGTGGGCCGAGGGCAGCGAGATGACGGCCGGGCTGGGCGCCGCCGACCGGCAGCGCATGCTGCGCCTGGGCGTCACGGCGCTGTCCGCCGAGCAGGGGTGCGCGCTCTTCGACGCCGCGGCGGGCCGCTCGGAGGCGGTGCTGGTCGCGGTGCGCATGGATCTCGCGGCGCTGCGCCGCGCGGCGTCCGACGGGGTGCCCGCGCTGCTGCGCGGGCTCGCCCGCGTGCCGCGCCGCCGGGCGGCCGAGGGGGCCGCGCGGGCGGACGCCGGGTCGGCCCGGCGGCTGGCCGGCCTGCCGGCCGTGGAGCGTGAGCGGCTGCTGGTGCGGACGGTGCGCACCCTCGCGGCGGCCGTGCTCGGGCACGCCGACGCCGAGAGCATCGAGGAGAACCGCGCGTTCCGGGAGCTGGGCTTCGACTCGCTCACCGGTCTCGAACTGCGCAACCGGCTCTCCGCCGCGACCGGGCTGCGGCTGCCCGCGACGCTCGTCTTCGACCACCCGACCCCGGCGCTGCTGGCGGCGCACGTGAGCGGTGTCCTCGCCGACAGCGCTCCCGTGGCACCGGCCGCCGCGCCCGTGGCCGCGGCCGCCGACGAGCCGGTCGCGATCGTCGGCATGGGGTGCCGTCTGCCCGGCGGCGCCACCTCCCCGCAGCGGCTGTGGGACCTGGTGGCCGGCGGCGTCGACGCGCTCACCGGCTTTCCCGCCGACCGCGGCTGGGACACCGAGCGCATCGTGGACCCGGACCCGTCCCGGGCGGGCAGCACGTATGTGCGCACCGGCGGGTTCGTGCCGGACGCCGCGGACTTCGACCCCGGCTTCTTCGGCATCTCGCCGCGGGAGGCGCTGGCGATGGACCCGCAGCAGCGTCTGCTGCTGGAAGTGTCGTGGGAGACGTTCGAGCACGCCGGGATCGATCCCGAGTCGCTGCGCGGCAGCAGGACCGGCGTCTTCGCGGGCACGATCTACCACGATTACGCGACCCGCCTGAACCGCGTGCCGGCCGAGGTCGAGGGCTATCTCGGGAACGGCAATGTCGGCAGTGTCGCCTCGGGCCGGGTGGCCTACACGTTCGGTCTCGAAGGTCCGGCGGTGACCGTCGACACGGCGTGCTCGTCGTCCCTGGTCGCCCTGCACCTCGCCGCCCGGGCGCTGCGCGCGGGGGACTGCGACCTGGCGCTGGCGGGCGGTGTCACGGTCATGTCGACGCCGAGCGTCTTCGTGGACTTCGCGCGGCAGCGCGGGCTCGCTCCCGACGGCCGGTGCAAGTCGTTCGCCGCCGCC